>CAYQTN010000027.1:0-5799 GCA_964420445.1 uncultured Candidatus Saccharibacteria bacterium | reverse complement strand
GCGCAAAAGCGGTGTACAGCTGAATAAGCACATCACGGCCCTGAAACCCGAGTGGGCTGCTGACGACGTAGCCGTCAATCGTAATACTTACCAACGCACTGTTTACCAAGCGAATCTCAACGTCTTTGCCGCCGAGTTCCCAGGCCAGTTGCGCCTTGGCTTTCTCGAGTGCGCGCTGTTGCACCATACCGATAATTCGTTCAATCTCGGGCATATCAAGCGGCTTGCTGGCCTCTTTGCGGGCAAACTTTACCGTTGTAGTCGTGCCTTTTACCAGCTCGCCGGCGATACCGATAACGGCACCACGCACCGATACGCCAGCCATCTTCTCGGCTTCATTTAGTGCTTTGTCACAGTTAGAAACAACACCTGCGATATCGGCAATGGCACCAGCCTGCATATCGGCCAAATCTTGATGCGCGCGGCCAACGCCGATAATCTCTATCTCGTCGCCGTTAATCCTGCCCACAAGCGCTTTTACGTTCTCGGTGCCGATATCCAGCCCGACGATGTGCTCCGGTTGCTGCGGAGCTGGTTCTTTATCGCGCTTGAAACTGGGGCGCTTTAACTTCTTAAGCATATCCGATATATTTTAGCACGAATGTAGGTCCCTTAAGCGACCAGAGAATGTTACAAATGTTGCGGTGTTTAAGATAAAACAGCTTTGATACGACGAATACCGGCCGAGCTGGCCTCTTCTTTGAGAATCTTGAATTTTTTGCCGTCTTCAATCAGTTGCAGGGTGTGGTCTACATGCGGGCCACCGCAAATTTCAAAACTAAATGGCCTATCGGCATTGTCGGCAATCATCTTGTAGACCTTTACAGTGTCGCCGTAGCGATCGCCAAACTGCCCAAGCGCGCCCTTTTCTTCCACGGCAACTTTGGTCGGATACTCCTCCCAGGTGACTTTAAGGTCTTTGGCTATTTGCTCATTGACGATATCTTCGACTTGTTTTAGTTGTTCGGTAGTAACTTTCTCGGGGTGTGAAAAGTCGAAACGCAGGCGTTCTTCAGTGATGTTGCTGCCACGCTGGATAACATGGTCGCCCAGTACGTCGCGTAACGCCTGGTACATCAGGTGCGTGGCGGTGTGGTATTTTTTGTGCTGCATGGTTTGGCCGCCCAGTCCGCCCTTAAACGTGCCCTTAGCGGCAGTCTGCGAACGCTCTCGCTGCTCTTTCATTAGTGCGTCAAACTCATCACGCCAAGTCTCAGATACTTGGACGTTTTGCTTGTAAGCCTCTTCCAAGCTAAGTTCAACCGGAAAACCGTAGGTATCATACAGTTTGAAGACTTCGGCGCCGGTCAGTCCGTTGCCGGTCATTTTGCCAAATTCTCGTACGCCGGCCCGCAAGGTAGACCGGAAGACCTTTTCTTCTTTGAGCATGATTTCTGCGACTTTGTCGCTGTTTTCTGCTACCTCTGTAAAATCATCTTTATACAAGCTTATTACCACCGGTACGATGTGTTCTAAGAAGTTCTGTTCGATACCAAGATCAAACGCGTGGCGAATGGCCCGGCGGATAAGCCGGCGCATGACGTAGCCTTGTTCTTTGTTGCTGGGGCTCACGCCGTCTACCGCTAAGAACGTTGCGGCCCGTAAATGATCGGCAATAACCCGCATGCTCTCGGTGTGCGATTCGTATTTCTTACCGCTTAAAGCCTGCAGCTTTTCGATGATCGGCCACATGACGCTAATTTGGAAAACATCTGATGTATTCATGGCGGCAGCGGCAATCCGCTCGAGCCCGCCACCAAAGTCTACGTTTTGTTTTGGCAGTTTCTCAAAACCGCTTTCGGTGCGGATATATTCCATAAAGACCGAGTTGCCGATTTCCATGTAGCGGCCGCAGTCGCAGTTGGGATGGCAGTGCTCGCCGTAGCTCTTGTCGTGTGGGATATGATCAAACAGATAAAACACTTCCGAGTCAGGCCCGCACGGTTCGCCAACTTTTACTTCAGACGGCGCGCCGTTGCGGCTCCACCAGTTTTTCTCGTCATAAAAGAATATGCGGCCGCCTTGCTCGCCGACTTCGTAGCCGCGTTCTTCCGAGCCTATATCTACCTGTTTGGTGTCTATGCCTTTGTCGCTAAAAAGCTTGGCCCAGATTTCGGCGCTGTCAGTATCTTTCGGCACATCAAACTCCGGAAAACCACTGCAGCACGTCACGTACAAGCGGCTTGCATCGAGCCCGACTTTGTCGACCAAAAACTCAAAGAACCACGGCAGTTGCTCGGCCTTGAAATAATCTCCCAGAGACCAGTTGCCAAGCATTTCAAAAAAGGTGGTATGGCGGTTGTCGCCAATGTCATCAATATCTTGGGCGCGCAGGCAGGTCTGAGAGTCCACCAGCCGGGTGCCATCTTGGTGCGGTTCGCCCAAAAGATACGGGATTAACGGCTGCATGCCCGAGCCAGTAAAGAGTGTGGTTGGATCGTTTTGCGGGACGAGCAAAGCTCTGGCTATCTGCTTGTGCCCGCGTTCTTCAAAGAATGCCAAATAGGTGTTTCGTATGTCTTGTGCTGTCATTACTGCTGATTATAACAGAGGTGGGAGAATTTACCAGCGCCGGTTATTCGGTAGACAACCGCAGTATGCCATCATCGCCGCCGCCATTGTCGGTTGTAATGTACAAATTTCCATCGGGGGCCTGGCGCACGGCTCGCAGTCTGCCTTGGTCTTTGACGATTTCCAGCTCGGTTCGCACGCTGCCGTCGTCGGCTATGTCCAGTAAGCGTAAATGTTTGCCCTTAAGCGTTGCCATCGCCACCCAATTCTGCCAAGCTTGCCAGCGCTCATTACTGAGTATTTCTATCCCCGCGACAGCAATTGTTTGATCACCAGAGTTCCATACCGCCGGGATTGCACCGGGGTAGGCGCCGAGGTCAGTCATCGGCACCGATTCGTTGTACCTACTGCCCGAACCATCGGGATTCCAACCAAAGTTTCCTGGGCGAATAAGATTTATCTCGTCTTGTTTGTCTGGGCCATGCTCGCTGACAAAACCGATTGCCCCATCTTCGCGTGGCTGGCCGAATAATACGAGGCCTTGGATATTACGGTGTCCGTAGTTGTAGATGCGGGCGTCAAACGGCTCAGGAGCATTGCCCTCTACGGCATTACCATCGCGGTCGACCCGCAAAACTTTGCCGGCCAAACTGTCAGGGTTTTGCGGGGCGCTGCCGATGGCCGAATCTCCTGTTCCGACCCATAGATGACCGTTGGTATCCATGGCTATACGGCAACCCGAATGGCGACCGGCCTGGCTCTGAATGTCCGGAATAATATCCGTAAACTCAGTCGCCGACCCCGCCTCGGTATCAAGCTTAAACCTTGCTACCCGGACACTACGCGGCGTGGCGTTATGGTTATAACAGGCGTATGCGTAGCGGTTTGTTTCAAAGTCACTATCCAGTGCCAGCCCAAGCAGCCCGCCTTCGCCCTGCGCTAAGACGTTTGGAACCGAGCCTATTTCTCGGGCGGTGCTGGTGCGCAAATCAAGAAGGTGCAGCTTGCCCGATCGTTCGTCAAACAACGCGGTGTCGTTATTAATAAATACGATATCCCAAATGTTCGAGTAGCCATCTACGACTTCGTACAGTTCCGTGTTTGGTGCGCTCACTGGCAACTGGGTTTGCAGAGCCGGAGTATCAAGCACAATGCCGTCCGTATCGCGGCGCGAGTATACATAAGCAGCGGCAGCCAAAGCAACTGCGAGCAAAACAAGTATAAATGCCAACATCCCTTTTTGTGATTTAGATGACTGAGGATTCTGTGTGCTCATACATTAGAGCATAAGCCACAAGCCAAGCCCACTGCAACCTTAGAGGGTAATAATCCCGCCGCCCAAAACTTGTTCGCCGCCATAGATAACGGCTGACTGTCCAGGGGTCAGAGCGCGTATATCAGATGATAACGCTACCTGTAGCGTGCTCTTTGGAGCTTTTTGGTCTGCAGACGCTACCTGTAGCGTACCCTGCACTAGGGGTGCCCGATGACGGGTACGCACTTGCACGGTTGTACCATGTTTTGGTTGGCCGTGTATCCAGTGCACGTCTGTCAATTTGAGCTGTTTGCTCCACAACCGTTCGTCGCTGATATCGGTGGTGACGTAGACGGTATTACTTTCCATGTCTTTGCCAACCACATAGTACGGCAGTCCGGCTCCTACCTTCAGGCCGCGGCGCTGGCCGATGGTGTAATAAATCGCGCCGTCGTGCTCACCGAGTGTATTGCCCTGCTGATCAACAATTGGGCCGTGCGGTTGTTCGCCAAGCTCGTGTAATAAAAATTCTTTTATGCCGACCTTGCCGACAAAACAAATACCCATGCTCTCCTTTTTTGTAGCCGTGACCAGGCCGAACGAATTTGCTAACTCTCTAACCTCTGGCTTGGTGTATTCGCCCAGCGGAAAGAGTGTTTTTTTGAGCGCCTCTTCGCTGACCCGATACAAAAAATATGTCTGATCTTTGTTGTCATCTTTGGCAGTTAGCAGCTTACCGTCCTGGGTGCGGGCGTAATGTCCGGTCGCCACCATATCGGCACCATCTTGTAGGGCGGATTCTAGGAATAGTTTGAACTTAATCTCTTGATTGCACATGATATCGGGGTTGGGCGTGCGACCGGCTTTGTAGCCTTCTATCATATAGTCGACCACCCGTTGGCGGTATTCTTTTTCAAAATCATACAGTTTAAACGGTATGCCAAGCTGCACGGCGACGCGTTTGGCATCGGTAAAATCTTGCTTCCATGGGCATTCAAAGCCCGGTAAATCTTGGCTCCAGTTTTTCATATAAACGCCCGTGACGTCATAGCCCTGCTGCTTCAAAAGAGCAGCCGTAACGCTTGAGTCAACACCGCCGCTTAGTCCAACATAAACTTTCTTCGCCATAGAATGCATATTTTAGCAAAATTTCATCTGTTTTAGAAGTGTTCGGTAATGAGTGCCGGCTACTTGTCGATTGGGAACAAGCGGTTCTTCATGCGGTAGCGGATGCGCTTTAGCTGGTAGCGCTTGCCTAGCCAAAAAGAAGAGGCGATGAGCGGTAGCGTTATTAGGGCGGGTTGCCAGAGCACTCTGGTTCGGGTGACCGTCGGCCCTGAACCTAACTCTTCGGCGGCTGTGCCGATGGCGCCGTTGGCGATGCCAACCAGCTGTAAGAAGGCGGATATGCCGTTATCATCGGTTGCCCGCACGATGATCCTGTACACACCGGGGCGGTCATAGACATGCTTCATATCAAATGTGCCCGGCACCTCCTGAGTTAAAAGCTGTGTCTGGCCATCGCCCCAGTCGATGCTAACGGCGTACGGTGCGGTTCCGCCGCTGATGGTAATCGGCCACACCAGTTCAACACCCGGATCAGTACCGCGGCGAGCGAAGGTGCTGGTTAGTGTTACACGCTGAGCAACATCATCGGGCGAGCCGGGTATCGCCGGCACATCGATATCGAACACCACTGTCCGGGTGTTCGAATCAGGGCTGGCTTGGTCTAAATCGTCATACTGGCGGGCAGTCAGCACGTTTTGGCCCGGAAACAAATCTATTTGCATGTCGTAACTACCGCCGTCACAAATGGCCGCACCACCGAAGACATTGTTCTTAAATACGCGCACTAATAGCGTATCGGTACAGAGACCGGTTACAGCAACAGGAATTTCTTCGAATACCGCGCCGTCGGCCGGAATGGAAATCGTCGGCGAATCTGATGGCGGCGGTTGCTGCAATGTGCCAGTCAGACCTATACCCTGATCGCTCGGGTTGGCTTGCGGTTGCGACGGCTGAGCGGACACCAT
>CAYQTN010000026.1:0-7705 GCA_964420445.1 uncultured Candidatus Saccharibacteria bacterium | reverse complement strand
TATTGCTCGGCTTCCCTGCGCTGTCGAACGGCCACGAGATACCATCTGGCCTTAACGCCCGCGTCATGCGTATCACATCCAGTAAATCCCAACGGCTACGATTGTCTTTCCATGACCATTCATAGGCATCATAAAAGTTACGGTATAGCATGAATCGCATAAATTCGTCGTCAAAACGGACATTGTTGAACCCGGTAAAAATAGTCCCCGGGGTTGCGATGTGATCTGTAAAATATCTGAGAAATTCAGCTTCGGTGATACCGTCGGCACGAGTTTTTTGGGGCGTTATGCCTGTAATCAAAATGGCGTCAGGATCGGGCAGAACATCGTCAGACATTTTTATCAGTATGTTGTCGGGCTCACCGACTGGCCGGAGACTCATGTCTGTGCGCTGACCGGCAAACTGCATTACGCGGCCGGTACGAGAACTAATGCCACTCGTTTCTAAGTCGTAAAAGTAAAACGTGTTAGTCATGAGTTGCTCCTTACGTATGCTTCAATTGCAAACCGTTTCTTAGCACCGGTCTGATTCATATACCGTACCTTCCCGTATACCGGTCGGTCAAACCACGGTCTGTCGTGGAGTCCGGCAACGCTCCATAAAATACCAACGTAGCCGTTTGGGTCACCGCCATCTATCGAATAAAAGTCGTTCAGGCGAATCAAGAAATCTATAGCTTGCTCTGGCGACTCCGACCATTCCAGCACTTTCTTTGCCCAGTACATCCGCATGTAGCCGTGTATCTTGCCTGTCTGTGTCAGCTGGCGTTGAGCCGCGTTCCACAATTCATCATGTGTTTTGGCCAGTTCGAATTGTTCGAACGTATAGATATGTTCTCGGCTGTCATTGCGATGTTCATCTAGCGATGCCTTCGCCCAGCTGGGCGCGCCCGATAAATCATCGTAATGCGGATTATAAAAACAGAGGTTATCGCTTAGCTCCTTTCGGACAATCAGTTCCTCCAATAATGCATCAACGCTCGCCAGTAGAGCGGGCTTGCCATCAGGCTGCGGGAGTTTGCTAGATACAAATAGAGAGGGTTCGAGGTGATGTTTCTGAAGCTCATCAATTAAATGGAGTGTTATTCTCAGGGACGAAAGTTGCCCGTAGTGAAGATAGGGGCTTAGCTCGCTCTGCGCTTCCTTTGTGGCATCATTACGGTCATATGCATAGCGCTCAAGGCGTGCGTGCGCAAACTCATCCAGAGCCTCATTTGCGGCCGTTTCACCCGGAATGAAAGACAACAATGTACCGTTCGAGCTAAGCCTTCCCAGTAACTTTTCGATATCCTCAGTTTTTGGCAAAGTACTCTTGGCACGACCGAACGGATGGGTTATTACCTCTCCTGGCTCACCAAGCCATGCGGTAATAAGTTTATGAACTTTGGGACGCATCGTGTACGCGCCAATTTCTTGCTTCTGGCTGATTTCCCACGCCGGAATAATATTATGTGTGTCCACTTCGTAGACGGGAACAAACTTGGCAGATGCCAAAGCCTTATGCAAGCTTAATGGCCCTCTCAGCGGGCTAAAATCAAAGTAGACTGCGGCCGGTTTATGCGTTTCGATGAGGTCATGCAAGGTATCGAGTGGCTCGGATTCAACAATTCGTAGGTCGAAAGAAACATTCAGTTCATTCAAGTTCTCTGCCAACTCGGCAAGACCTTCCAGCATAAACTCGTAATGTTCTCTAGCCCTATGACCGCTGTTTTTAAGTAACACAAAGCCAACTACCAATGGGAGCTGTTCGTTTAAGGCGTGTGCTTGGGCCGCGAGCAATGCATGGTTGTCTACTACACGTTGGTCTCGACTCATTACATATAGTACTGATTCGGGCCGCCAAGCCGGCGAGGCACCCCCTAAGTTTCGAATCCTGGAGTGTAGGTGATCAGTATTCGATTTTTCCATGAGCGCCAAACTCAATTATCTGGCCTTTTTCTATACCCTGGCGTTCAATTTCACGCATGATTCCCATCTTTTTCATGATGTCGCGCAATCGGCGTATACCTTCTTCGTTCATAAAATCAGTCCGAGCCGCAAACCGTTCAATCTTTTTACCGCGAACCAGATAACCATTGTCGCGCTTTATAATCCGCCACGGCTGCGAGTCAGGATTTATTCGATAAACGGGTAATTCATCGGCTTCATTGGCGGGCTCCGGAGTTTGTGCTTTTACTTCCTCGAGAATATTTTTTATCTGATACAGCAGTTCTTTGAGACCTTGCTGGCTTTGAGCTGAAATGGCCATGAGCGGCGTCTTCGGCGGAACGACGGCTTGCAATTCCGAAAGCCTATCTTTGACTATTTCGTCGTCCAGACCTTCAATTTTTGTCAGTACAACCACTTGCGGGCGTTCGCTCAGGTCAATTTTGTATTGCTTCAGTTCCTGCTGGATGGTGCTGTATGTATCGGCTACGCTGTCGTTGTAAGCGTCTATGAGGTGCACTAGCACCTTGGTTCGCTCGACATGTCGTAAGAACTCGTCACCAAGCCCTTTACCTTCACTGGCACCCTCTATGAGGCCTGGGATATCCGCGAACAGCAATGACGTTCCTTCGTCGACATCTACCACGCCGAGATTCGGAGCAAGCGTCGTGAAGGGATAATCCGCAATCTCCGGACGAGCATTACTAATAACACTGAGCAGTGTCGACTTGCCCGCGTTCGGCTGGCCAATCAGGCCGACGTCGGCAATCATCTTTAGCTCTAAAGTGGCCATGAAACTTTCGCCCGGTTCACCGCGTTCGGCAACACGTGGCGCTTGGCGAACGGATGACACAAAATGGGCGTTTCCGAAACCGCCCTTGCCGCCATAGGCGATGACGACTTTTTGACCGTCTGTGTTTAAATCAGCCAGTTGACCACCGTGCTCATCTATAACCACCGTTCCGACTGGTACGGCAACCTCTAGGTCTGCGCCGCTTTTGCCGTGTTTCCTTTGCTTGTCGCCGCGCTTGCCGTCGTCTGCTTTCAAAACTTTTTGAAAACGGAAGTTGGCAAGTGTATTTTGGTTGCGGCTCGCGACCAGCACAACATCGCCACCGTCGCCACCGTCGCCACCATCAGGACCGCCGCGGTCAACATAAATTTCATGACGAAAACTGACAAAACCGTTGCCGCCATTGCCCGCACTTATTCCGACCTGTACTTTATCCACAAACATATAGGCCCTATTATACGCTACCTAACAGGGATAGACCTAGTGAATGTAGGTGTAGCTTTGCGCCGTCGCGGCATCGACAATGAACGATCGTATCTCGTAGAGTATGTTTCGTCCGTTCATGTCAGACATTTTAACGCTGTTTAGGCTGCCATCCGGGTTGTAATAAACCTCATCAACAAAGGCGACGTGACCGGGGTAAGAGTTGCTGCGAACGACGACAGCGGCGCCAGGGAGTGGGATTCTATCAACTCGATAACCAAAACGGATAGCGTAATTGTCCCAGGTCCAGGCATCGCCCAATCCCACAGGTAGTGGCCGCCCAATCTGGATACGCTGATTAGCAACATACCACGTGCAATAGCCGGGATAGTAACCGTTATAGCCATACACCGATGTATTACCGAACGCGAAACGAGCGTAATACGGAGTACGCCCGCCCGTTGAACGCACGGTACCGTCAGGCACGACAATCCGCATGCCGGTAGTTAAGCCGGACAGCTCAATATCGTTGAACTGAATAATCTGCGTGCGCGAAACACCAAAGCGGCTGGCCAGGTTATCAACCGTATCCCCGTTTCGAACCGTGTAGACAATACCATTCACCGGCGGGATAGTAAGTTTGATACCGGGACTAATATTGTTACTAACAAGGCTGTTAGACCATTTGATACTATCTGAAGTCACACCGAACTTAGTGGCAAGTGACGCCAACGTGTCGCCCTGCAGAACAATATATTCTTGTACATCTTCTTTGGTTTTGACATTAGAACTTAAGATCTGCGGCTTAATCGCCGTGTCGCCGAGCCCAAAGGGGGCAGTAAGTTGGCTGCTGACAGAGTCGGCGTAGTTAATAATCAGCCCCGTTTCGGGTAGCTGCGCCATGATGGCAATATTGGCCGCAATGTCTGCCGCTGACAGAGTATCAAGCGGGCTCGAGGACTTTGTTTCAACAGCTGTGTTTAAGGCTGTGTAGGTTCCGGCGTTTCCATCTCTGCCTAGAAGAACGATGGCAAGTGCCACCAGCACAACAGCAGCGTTAGCGGCAAACAATCCGTAGCGTAGTATTTTTTTACGGTTTCGTTCAATGCCGCGGCTGATACGACGACGCAATGGCACAGTGTTCGCAGTTCGCAGATGCTGAGGATCGGAGCGTTTAATGAGCGCCGGCTTATCCGCCTTAGACATGGGACTCCTTGTTTAGGATAGTTTGGGTTTGATTGTCTAGATGGTTGGATTTGTTGTGCATTTGCTACAATATTTTACTGTTTATGTTCTTTTAAGAGAGGTTCGTAATAGAGGCGAAACCGAACTTTAAACGAACAGGCAGCAAATTTGCAGGTTTCGCATAATTATTGTACTAGAAATACCGCTTATGTCAAGATGGACGACGGTTGCCTATATGCGATAGATGAAGTATTCGAAGGTCGAATACGTTGGCACCCAGTCACTGTAGCCAACACGGCCCCAGCCGGATAAACCGTTCATGTCCGAGTATTTAATCTGGCTGCCATCTGCCGATACCGCCTCTACCACAGCTACGTGGCCCGGGCCATAACGGCGACTGCTTGTCTGAGCGACAGCGCCAACGACAGGTGTCTTTGAAACAATCCAACCTGGCGACAACCTAGCGTTTTCATCCCAGCGGTCTGCATTACGCCAGTTGTTTGGCACCGATACTCGGTTGGCTACGTACCATGTGCAGTAACCGTAGAAATAACCGTTGAAGCCATAGTTAGGACGGAAGAACGAACCTACTGAAGTAGCAGCTACTACTCTTGGCTGAGGCTTGACGGCGTCCGGTATAACAATAACGTCACCGGCTTTCATGCCGGAAAGCTCGGCGTCATTGAAAGCGATAATCTTGTCGGCATTAGACTTGTATAATTCGGCCAATTTTTCAGGTGTGTCGCCACTAGCAACCGTGTATACCATGCCGTTCACCGGTGGTATGCGGAGCTTGGCTCCGGCTTTAAGGCGGTCGCCGGTAAGGTCGTTTGACCACTTGATACTGTCTGAAGTTACGCCGTAACGTGTTGCGAGCGCAGCTACCGTCTCGCCTTGGACTACCACGTGCTCAGCAATATCGTCTTTTGTCTTGATTTGGCTGCTCATAATCTGAGCCTTGGCAACGTATTCTTTTTCTATAAAAGCGGTGTCCAAACGTGCGTCAATTTCTTCGGCCTGATTAATAACCGCCAGTTCTTCCTGTAGGCCGGTCATTTTGGCGACGTTCACGGCAATGTCGGCGGCACTCAGCGCGTCTAGCGGGTTAGAAACTTGCTTTTCTTCACCGTTAAGCTGGGCGCCGTATGTTTGCGCCGGCTCGTTGGAATAAGCAAATATGAGATAGCTCACCGCTCCGAGGATCAGCATATTAAACGCCAAAAGACCGTAACGTATTGCGACCCTTTTAACTGATCGGCTACGTGCGGTTGATTTACGGGATGTCTTTTGGGATGACCGGTGTGTTCTTAACACTGCCGGCAAACGAGATGAGCGAGATGTTCGTTCGTTCGTTGATTTACTCAAGTATGTACCTTTGTCTAACAAATAACACCCTGGGATTTACTATCTGTAACAGATTAAAAACTCCAAAGTGCTAGAGACAAGTCTAGCAAGCATACCTAGGCGAGTCAACCCTTAGCGACATAGCTCAGTACAGTACTTGGCAACAGCTGCGTTGTGCTCATCTAGCGTACGGCTGAAGAAGGTCTGATTACGGTATTCACCATCTCCGGCAACAAAGTACAGATAATCCGTAGTGCTTGGTGATGCCACTGCTTGCAAGCCGCCAAGCGTTACATTACCGATTGGTCCGGGAGGCAGCCCTGTGTTGATGCGGGTATTGTACGGTGAATCATGGGCAATGGATGTAGCAATAGCTCGTACCGTGTCTTCCGGCAGGCTAATCTTGTCGATAATGCCGCCGTAGACTGCAGTCACGTCCGACCCCAGCTGCATACCCATGCCGTAACGTTTCAAGAACACCTGGGCGGCCTGACGACGGTCATCAGCTGCTGAAGCTGGAGGAGCCGGAATTTCCTGTTCGACAATTGAAGCCATGATGATGCCTTCGTAAACACTCAGGCCTTGTGCCGCAATTCCCTGCCTGATTTCTGGGTTTAGAGCCTCAGCCATCTCGTCGAGCGATTGGGTGATTATTGTCTGAGGAGTCGTTTGGGCTATGCGCTGATAGGAATCCGGGTACAAATAGCCCTCCAAGCTTGCGCCTTCGGGTTTATCTACGAGCGCAGGGTGGTCGGTATAAAGCGTCGGGTCAAGTGCAGTGTCGACATCGGCGGCCGTAAAACCGGCATCAATAAAACGTTGCCGAACCTGATCAATCCGTTTACCCGGCAAAATAGTAAACAGGTCCATGGCTACCTTGCCCTCCGTCAGTACTGCCGCAACTTCTTCTGCTGGCATAGATGCTTTTAGGCGGTAGGTTCCAGCCTTAAAGGATTCGCTCAGCTCTTTGGAACGTACGTATTGAGAGAATGCCCACGATGCTTTTATAATGCCTTTCTCTTCGAGGCTTTTTGATATCACCTCTAGTGTTGCGCCGGTTTCTATTACAAATGTGATGTCTTCTTGAGCACTTGAATCGCGTGGTTCGAGATTATTTAAGTAAATCGTACGAACACCAAGAGCCGCGCCGGCGAATAATATGGCAGCGGCAATGCCAAAGAATAAAAGGATTTTCGGCCAGCGGCGGCCCCGGGCCGCGCCAAACTTATATGGTTTCATGCTGTTTGCCTCGCTTGAGTGTTTAAAAAATCGCGCAGAATAAGTGCTGCCGCTTCGGCATCGATATCGCCTTTTTTATATGGTTTACCTCTTTGTACCAGCAGTGCTTCGGCTTCAACGGATGTGCCTGCTTCGTCCTGCATGACTACCGCTGCTTCTGTCTTGTCTTGCAAACTTTTGGCAAACTCACGGGTCTCTGCGGTCTGGGCGGTTTCTTGGCCATCCAAGCCGCGTGGCAAACCGACAACGATGACGCCCACTTGTTGGGTGCGGGCGATGCTGTCAATATGCCCAAAGACATCTGTTACTTTTTCGCGGTCGATAGTCTCAAGCGGCGCCGGTAAGCGCGCAACCATAGAGGCCAACGCCACGCCAATACGACGTCCGCCGACATCCAATGCCAGTACATACGAATTATTGTTCATCGGCCGGTGTGTCCTCGGTCTGTTCGCTCGTGCTCTCGGCAACTTGCGGGTTTTCTATGGTAATTGTAATCTTCTCGGCCGCTTTTGGCGTGCTGTAAACCCAGAACGGGCTGTACTCGACAATAACTTCTTCTACGCCGGGCTGCTGGCTGATATATTGTTCAACTTCACCGCGCTTCTTGCCACGGACCGCTTCTTTTATGGCGTCTTGGTCTAGCTGCGGTCCGGCCGTTACCGAAGTTCGGAAGCTAATAAATGCTTCGTTATTGCTGGGCTGATTATTGATGCGGATAATCGCTTCGTCGATGCCGTCGTTGATGATTGCCTGTCTTTCGGTGTCAATATCGCCCTTTACGTCCTCTTTAATGAG
>CAYQTN010000025.1:0-7928 GCA_964420445.1 uncultured Candidatus Saccharibacteria bacterium | reverse complement strand
CGCCGCGAAGCTGCGCGAGGGCATGGCGCTCCCCGAGGACGTACCCGACAGCCTGCTCGATAAACGAATCATTATGCTCGACCTTGCCGGTATGATAGCCGGAACAAAATACCGTGGCGAGTTTGAAGAGCGCCTGAAAAAGGTAATGGCTGAACTTGAGGGCGAAAACAAGAGCATCGTGTTTATAGACGAACTACACTTGATTGTCGGCGCCGGCGCCGCTGAAGGCTCGATGGATGCGGGTAATATCCTCAAACCAAGCCTTGCTCGCGGTAAAATCCAGCTTATCGGTGCCACAACGACCAATGAATATACCAAACACGTCGAAAAAGACGCCGCACTGGAGCGCCGTTTCCAGCCGGTGCAGGTGCCGGAAGCTACCGTTCCTGAGACTATCGCCATTGTGAAGGGGCTCAAGAAGCACTATGAACAATTCCATGGCGTGACCATCGCTGATGAAGTCATTGAAGACACGGTAAATCTCGCCAAGCGCTACATCAACGATAGATTCATGCCAGATAAGGCGATTGACCTACTAGATGAGGCGGCGGCGCACCTACGCGTAGACAAGGGCAAAACCCCACCGGAGCTGCGTAAGCTACAAAAAGAGCTAAAACTACTCAATGTCCGTATTGACGACGCCGTTGACTCTGAGGACTATCAGCGTGCCGCAGAACACAAACAACGCGCCTCTCAAATCCGCACCGACATAGAAAAACTACAGGCGGCCGGAAAGGGTGGCCGTCGCTTGAAGCTGGCTACCGAGGATGTCGCTGATGTAGTTGCTCGTATGACAGGTGTACCGGTAAACAAGGTTATTCGCTCAGAGGCTAAATATTTGCGAAATCTAGAGTCAAATCTTGCCAAGCACGTCATCGGCCAAGACGAAGCAGTCAATGCTCTGGCCCGTGCAGTACGCCGCAATAGGATAGGTATCGGCCAGACATCGCGCCCCATCGGATCGTTCATTTTCTTGGGCCCGACGGGTGTTGGTAAAACTGAACTAGCCAGAGTCCTGGCTAAAGAGTTCTTTGGCTCAGACTCCGCGCTTGTAAAAATTGATATGTCAGAATTTGGCGAACATCACACCGTTTCGCGTCTTGTTGGCGCTCCGGCGGGTTATGTGGGCTATGACGACGGCGGGCAATTAACAGATAAGATACGTCGCCAACCGTATAGCGTCGTTTTGTTCGACGAGATAGAAAAAGCTCACCCGGACGTCTTCAATATGCTCTTGCAACTACTCGAAGACGGTAGGTTAAGCGACGCTCGTGGCCGGGCAATCGATTTTACGAATACCATAGTCATCATGACTAGCAACATCGGTGCCGAAAAGCTTCAAAAAGAGGCCTCGTTCGGGTTCTCTGCTATTGGCAAGAAAGATATCGAAGATTTAGATGACCTTCACGCCGAAAACAAGCATAAAGTACTAGATGACCTCAAGAAGCTTATGCGTCCGGAGCTACTAAACCGTATTGATAAGACCATTGTATTCCGGGCGCTTACCAAGAAAGACGCGCTCAAGATTATGGATCTTCAGCTCGATGAACTACGGACGCGATTAGTCAAACATGGCATAGGGCTTCATGTATCACCTGCTGGAAAGCAAGTCATGCTGGAACAGGGGTATGATGCCAAAAACGGCGTGCGCCCGATGCGTCGTCTTATTCAAGACGAAATAGAAGACCATATTGCCAACGAACTCCTTGATGAGTCATATCAGAAGGGCGACATCGTGGCCGTGGGCGGTAGTAAAAAAGGTTTGACGTTTGCCTTACAGCACGAGAAGCCCGTTGCCAAGAAGGCATAGGGTTTCACGGATAGTCAGGTAAAATAATACTCATGCGTACCCGAAAGATTCTGGGTCTGGCGACTTTAACCGTATTACTTTTTGTTTTGGCGGCTGTCATACTGTTCCGCCAAGACATCAGTGATTACTGGCGTCTACGAGGCTATACGCCGTCTGCTGAGGTAGTGCGATTAGCCGACAATACGACACTCTATGATGATTCGAGGAAGCTGTTTTATATCTACCGGCCGTTATTAACCGACAAAGACAGTTTTAATACGTATTGCCGAGACAAAAAGAGTGAGTTTACTATTGTTCTTGGCTGCTACATAGACAGGCGGGGTATATATTTGCTGGACGTCGAAGACCCGCGTTTGAACGGAGTCGAGGAGGTTACAGCCGCTCATGAGCTACTGCACGCGGCCTATGCGCGTCTCAGCGGCAGTGAACGTGAGCGCATCGACGCTTTGTTGCTGCAAACCTACGCCGACATGGACAACCAGCGTATTCGTGACACGGTAGAGCAGTACCGTAAACAAGATTCCAGCGTTGTGAACAACGAGTTACATTCTATATTGGCAACCGAGCTTCGAGAGCTACCGGCTGAACTTGAAGAATACTATTCGCGGTATTTCTCAGACCGCCTAAAGGTTGTTGGCTATTCGGAGCAGTACGAGCAAGCATTTATTGAGCGTCGTAACATGATTCGGTCTTACGATGAGCAACTGGCTTCATTGAAAGTTCAAATCGAACAGCTTCAAGCCTCATTGGAGCAAACAAGCCAAGAGTTGAAAGTACAGCGCGAGCGCATGAATTCGCTTCGCAGTAGCGGCCAGACAGACGCTTACAACGCCGAGGTGCCGGCATATAATGCGAAAGTGAACAGATACAACCGTGACATCGACAGGCTAACGTCGTTAATTGTTCAGTACAATGACATCGTCCAAAAACGCAACGAAGTAGCAACCGAAGAGGCCGAACTCGTCGAAGCCATCGACAGCCGGACGGCCGTACCTCAGCAACAGTAGCTATGAGCGGATGCCGGCTATGCATGTTCTTGTAAGTGGTGCGGTATACTAATGGGCATGGCTAAGAAGGGTAGTGTGAAGTACGTTTGTCAGAGTTGTGGCGCCGTCCATTCCTCGTGGATGGGGCGTTGTTCGACATGCGGCGAATGGAACACGATTACTGAACAACTAGATGCCGCCGCACTAACTTCATCTGCCGGAAAGGCGCTTAAGGTCAGCGACGTATTACAGGCAGCAAGCGCAAAACAACGCGAACGCATACATGCCGGTGTATCCGGTGTCGATGATGTCCTGGGCGGTGGGTTCGTACCAGGCTCTGTAGCGCTCATTGCCGGCCAGCCAGGAATTGGCAAAAGCACGTTATTGCTACAAATTGCTTACAAGGCTGCAGCCAAATCGCACGTTTTGTATGTCAGTGGTGAAGAATCGGTTCATCAGGTGAGCCTGCGGGCAGCCAGACTGGGTGTTGATCATAAGAATCTAAAGATCGCTTCCAGCTCTTCTGCGGATGATATCGCTGCGACTATTGCACAAGGCGAGCACGAGCTCGTGATTGTGGACTCAATACAGACGGTATCGGTTGCTGCGGTCGCATCAGCGGCAGGATCGGTAAGCCAAATAACCAACAGCGCGACAATGCTCATGCACGCCGCCAAACAAACCGATACGGCTTTGTTGCTGGTCGGTCATGTAACCAAAGAAGGCTCGATAGCCGGCCCGAAGGTGCTGGAACACGTTGTTGATGTCGTTTTGCAGCTAGAAGGCGACCGCTACGGCGGTTTTAAGATCCTGCGCAGCATTAAGAACCGTTTTGGCAGCACCAACGAATCAGCTATCTTTGAGATGCTCGACACCGGCCTTCAGCCTGTAGATAACCCCTCCGGCGCTTTATTAGAAGAGCGTCAGGTTAGCGACGGCTCGGTGGTACTGGCAACAATTGAAGGGGCACGACCCCTGCTGGTTGAGGTCCAAGCGCTCGTGAATACAACTACTTATGGCTATCCCAAACGAGCTGCCAGTGGTATAGATTTGAACAGGGTGAATTTGCTTATCGCAATGCTAGAAAAGCGCACCAAGCTGTCTTTGGCCGATAAGGACATTTATATCAACATAGTCGGCGGGCTCAAACTGACAGAACCGGCCGCCGATTTGGCGGTTTGTATGGCTATTGCCTCCGCCGCCAAAGGGATGCAACTCAAAGAAGACGCTGTGGTGTTCGGAGAACTTGGGTTGAGCGGCGAAGTACGTCGGGTGCCGTTTTCAGAAAAGCGGATTGCAGAGGCTAGAAAGCTCGGATTCAAATCGGCCATCGCACCCGTTGGTAGCTCGGACAAAAAATCCACCAGCTTTGTACGTGAAGTCAAAGACATCCGCAGTGCTTTGAACCAGTTTTTGAGTAAGTAAGTCTAGTAGTTAACTACGACGGCCGAAGATGTATTGTCGTCCTCGTCTTTGGCGTACACCGAAGTTCCGGGTGGCAATGACCCTTTTGCCACATTATTACAACTGCCACCGCTACATACGAGCGTGTTGCCCGTAGATCGGAAGACACTAACCGAGCCGTCGTTACCGGTCCAGTTAAAGTCAATAGTTTCGCCGGCTGTGTAGGTGAGCGTCAAATTGCTGGCCGCCTCAAAGTTGTAATTAATGGCATTCGAAGTCGTACTATAGAGTACGCTGTCAATCACTTCGGCTGTAACGCTGGCATTGCCGTCTGACGACGGTGAGTATGAAATACCCGACAAGGCTTGGGCTATACTCACCGAACCG
This sequence comes from uncultured Candidatus Saccharibacteria bacterium, assembly GCA_964420445.1. Classification (GTDB taxonomy): domain Bacteria; phylum Patescibacteriota; class Saccharimonadia; order Saccharimonadales; family JACDBH01; genus CAYQTN01. The sequence goes on along the minus strand of CAYQTN010000025.1, from coordinate 3,341 downwards.
CCGCTGACCAGTTGGCCATTAACCTTGAAGTTAACCACCCCGGCCCGTTCCGGACTATTGAGTGCGTGCGTTCCGGCCGATGCTGTAGCACGGAGTGTGTACGAACCATTGCTACCACTGGCACTCACTGATACGCTTGGCCGAACGTCGGTACACAGGTGAACGTCATCTTTATCGTCCGTAGCGCTGCCGGCGTCTACGAAAGTATCGCCACTATATTGTGTCGCACTGCCGCCGGTTTCCTCGCGTTTGGCAAGTTCTGGCGTACACTCGGTAGCAAGTTTTCCAGATACGACATCGATAATACGTTTCTCGTTGGTCGCACCTTTCTTCTGGTACCAGGCTGGGTATAGGTCGTTGCGAGGACTTGGCTCTCTTGAACCAAAGCCAACATGCGCTGTTACGACGTAAGCAGGCAATTCCTGCACCGTACTTGGGCGTACCCAGTCCTTTGGTTCGATGTCTTGGTGTACGCGTTTCATCCAGTTGTTAAAGATTGGCCGGGTCATGGTCTCCATGCCGCCACTCATAGCTTTTCCGCGGTTGTAGTAGCCGACCCAGACGGCTGCTGCGTACTTGGTAGAGTAACCGGTCATCCAGCCGTCTTTGGCGTCGTTGGTGGTACCGGTTTTGATGGCAAATTTCCACTCGCCTTTGCTGCCTCGGAAGCGTTGAATCTTTTGCGAGAAGTAGCTGGCGTTCGGGTCAGATAGCATGTCGTTCAGTATGTAGGCTGTGTCTTCGCGCACAGTTTGCTTTCCACCCTCGAGCTTCCATTCGTTCACTACCTTGTTTGCGCTATCTTCTATCTTAAGGATGTACGTTCGAGGCAGGCTCAGTCCATTACGAGATAGGGTTGCAAGGCCATGGACATGTTCGTCCATTTTAAGATAGGCGCCGTCGCCGATACCAGCTGATCCGTAACACTGGTCTTCATTAATTGGGATGAATTCGACTGTACCGGGCTGGTAGCACTTATAGCCATAGCTGTTCGGATTGCTTGCGTTCATGAGGCTTTCTGCTGTTTCGATTGTTTTGTCTACGCCGGCAATAAGCATCGCTTTAACGGCGGGGACGTTACGTGAGCCGCCTAGAGCGTAGCGAATAGTAACCGGGCCCGGGAAACGGCGGTCAAAGTCGTGCAGACAGTTGCCGCGGGGCGGCGGCGCAGTGTTGGTGCAAGGGTAGCCTGGCAGCGGCGCTCTGTTGTCGTATAGAACCGTACCGGCACCGACGTTGGTCGTGTTTTCTATTAGTGCCGAGTAGTCATATGGCTTGAAGCTTGAGCCCGGAGGCAATGGCGTCCGGGCGTAGTTGTTTTGGCCATAGGTTTCGTTTTTAAAATCAGGGCTGCCAACCATTGATACAATCTGTCCCGTTTCGACATCTTCGGCAGCAAAAGCAGCGACGTTACCGCCTTGTCGGATAACCTGAGGTAATCCATTAGTAACCTCTTCCTCGGCGATTTTCTGCAGGTTCAAATCGAGCGTTGTGGTAACTCTCCAGCCGGAGCGGTTCACCGTATCGGTACCGTATTCTAAGTCGAGCTGTTCTTTAGCGGTCAACACAAAATGCGGTGCAATGACGCCGTCAAATTTATTTTCTGGCTTTTGTACGGTGGCTAAAATATCAATCTCCTTGGTGGCGTCACGCTCTTCGGAAGTAATGAAGCCCATGTCGTGCATGACATCCAAGGTGTAATTCATCCGGTATCTGACCGCATCTTTGCCGGTTGTGCCTTGCGAACTGGCGTCGTTATAGTACACGCCGTAAGGTGAGTAATAGCTTGGTGCTTGCGGTAGGGCCGCCAGGAAAACAGATTCGGCAAGGGTTAAGTCTTTGGCTGATTTCTTGAAATAATCTTGGGCAGCCGACTGGGCGCCGTACTGGATGTTGCCGTACGGAGCGGTGTTCAAATAACCGGTTAGAATTTCGTCTTTCGTGTAACTTCGTTCGAGCTCGACGGCCAAGATGAGTTCCTTCACCTTGCGGGTATACGAACGGTCGTTGCTCCAGTCTTGGCTTAACTTCACGAGCTGCTGGGTTATGGTTGAACCACCTTGGCTTGTGCTACCGCCTGTGAGGTTAGCCCAGGCTGCACGCGAGATACCCTTCATGTCGAAACCGCCATGGTTGAAGAAGTCGCGGTCTTCAACGGCAATCGTGGCTTGTTTGAGATAATCGGATATCTGGTCGCCTTGTACGGGGATCCGTTTCACGGCGTCAAAGTCTTCCCAGATAAGCGTTTCGCCGGTTCGGTCATAGTAACGGATACTACCACCGATGTTGTTGCCGGAAATATCACGCAAGTTTGGCAGATCCTTTCGGAAGTACGCGAAGACACCAACCATCATCACGAACATGACGACGATACTGACACCGGTAATCTTGAGGGCCATGATACCACCCTCTTTACTGAACCAGTAAGCAGCCAGACGCTTGGGGTGCATTCGGTATATGGTGCGCTTAATGCGGCTCTTTGGCAGGCCTCTAAGACGCTCTGCTTTTCTGAGAGCTTTTTCGTCCCGGCTGGCTTTGATGCGGTCAACCAGTGATGAGTGCAGCTTTATGGACTTGCCGCTTTTCGTGACATGAATATTAGACTTGCCTGCGGCTTTGCGGGGTCGCAAGGATTTCGAGGGCTTTTTTACTGCCATGATAGGTTACGTAACAACTCCTTCTTTCGCATATCAGTATAGCAAAAGCGTTTCTTATAATGGAATAGCTGTGTATTAAGATGTTTCTTCGTGCTTCTACTCGTCTTTGGATACGGTATACTAGCACGTATAAGTGTAAAAACTTGATGCTGAGAGGAAGCTGACATCATATGACCTTGACCGAAGAACTCGCCTGGCGCGGATTCGTGAACCAGACAACCTACAAAGACGTATCGGTGCTCGATGGCGAACCAGTTACTTTTTACTGGGGCGTTGATCCCTCGGCCGACTCGATGACTATTGGTAACCTAGCCGCCGGCATGATGGTGCGCCACTTTATTAACCATGGCCACAAGGCTATTTTGCTGGTTGGCGGGGCCACGGGCATGATTGGCGATCCGGACGGCAAGGCAACTGAGCGCGACTTGCTTACCGTTGAACAAATAGCTGCCAACAAAGCTGCTATTGCCAAGCAGTACCGGACTATCTTCGCCGACCAAGAATTTGAGATAGTCGATAATTATGACTGGTTTAAAGACATAAATTATCTGTCGTTCCTGCGCGATGTCGGCAAACACGTGCCAATGCGCCAGATGCTCGGCAGGGAGTTTGTCCAGAATCGACTCGGCGAAGAAGGCGCAGGCATATCCTACGCAGAGTTTAGCTATTCGCTGATACAGGGTT
>CAYQTN010000024.1:0-7947 GCA_964420445.1 uncultured Candidatus Saccharibacteria bacterium | reverse complement strand
GCATGAGATACCACGACGGTCCCATATCAAAAGTGAAGCCTTTTTCTTGGAACTGCCTCGCTCTACCACCGAGTGAGTCCAAGCGCTCGAATACATCGACCTTGTAGCCGGCTTTGGCTAGTAAAATTGAAGTTGCGATTCCGCCAATACCGGCGCCAATAATGGCCGCCTTCTTTTCCGCCCGCTTCATTTTCCGCCTTTTCTCAGGGGGCTGACTGTTGCCTTAGCGGTGACTGATGCCAAAATTTGGGCTTTGCGCCAATCGGGCACTCTGATCCGGTCTTTCGATATTGTGCGCGCGGGAGCGGCTTCTAGGCGCTTAAGCAACTCTGTGTAATACGCGGCAGCAACACGTACTGCCGGGCCTGCTTCCGGAGGCAGCTCAGCAACAGCCACAAGCGCGTGCGTAAAGTCGTGGCGGATATCTTTCGTGATGGCCTTTTTCTGGACTTCTGATAGTTCGTTGCCGTTTACTCCCGGGAAATAGCTGCGACCGAGTTCTCGGACGTCCTGTGCAAAATCACGCAGGAAGTTAACTTTTTGGAAAGCAGAGCCCAGCGCCTCGGCGCCCGGTCGTAGGCGCTCATAGGTTTCGCTGTCGCCATCGGTAAAAACTTTGAGGCACATCAGTCCTACGACCTCTGCAGAGCCATAAATGTACGTCTCATATTCCTTTTTAGTCAGTGGCCGCTTTCGCGGCGACAAATCCATCCGCATACTTTCAATAAACGGGTCTATGAGAGTAGAATCTATGCCATAGATACGGGCAGTGCGAGCGAAGGCATGAATAATCGGGTTGGTACTGAAGCCTGTCAGTAGCGCCAGCTCTGTCTCGACTACGATTGCATCTAACCGTTCCGAAGCGTCTTCGCCACGATACGTGTCTACAACCTCATCCCCTACCCTGACCCAGCCGTAGATTGCGAAGATATGCTGGCGGATATGTTTTGGGTAGAGCTTTGAGGCAGAGCCGAAGGATGTAGAGTACCGCAGCGTCAGCAATCGAGCTGATTCGTATGAGACGCTATCGTAGAGGTCCATGTGCGGCATGAGGCTTAATATTCCCGTTTCGTAGCTTTGGTAACGATAGTTTCGAGCTGTTGCTTGGCAGAGTCGCTGATACCGAGCATCCGGATAACTTCGATGGAAGAGGCGGCGTATGCGTCAATCTTTTCTATGCACAACTCGTAGGCGCCAGATGACTTTATAGCCTCGCGTACTTGTGCTGCTTCTGTTTTGGTCAAATCATGCTTGCCATACAATCGTTCCAGTACACGTTTCTGTGTATCATTAGCATGTTCATGCGCCAATTGATACAAGAGCGTCCGTTTGCCCTCACGTATATCGGATAGAACAGATTTACCCGTAACTGCTTCGTCACCGAATATGCCCAGTAAATCATCGGCTAGTTGGAAACCGATGCCCAATGCCGTACCGAAACATTCGAGTTTAATGAGGTCTTCTTCGGGAGCGTTTGCCATAATGGCACCGGTCATTAGTGGCCCGACAAACGAATAGTATGACGTTTTGTGCCGCGCCACGACCAGCGGATCGGTGTCTATTTGGGGGTAAAGCGGCGAGTCGCTGTCTATGAGTTCGCCGCCCACGACTGTAAAAATAGACTGGGATAATTGTTTTTGAGCGCGTACTACCAATCTGGCGTCAAAGCCACTTTCGCTAATAAGGTCGTAGGCGAAAGAAATAGCAGCATCCCCTGCCAGTAAAGCGCTGCTACTGGCGGCGTGCGAGGCTACTGATTCATCGTTAGTTCGGGGTTGGTATTCTTTGAGATAGCGACCGCTTACGTTATCGGTCCCGTAGCGGGTGTAGTCATTATCGATAATATCGTCGTGCACGAGCATCGCGAAATGAATCATTTCTTTTGCCGCGGCTACTTGGCAGATGGCCCGGTAGTTGGTGCCGCCATAAGCTTCATAGGTACTCACAGTTAAATACGGCCGCATACGTTTGCCTCCGGCGGTCATAAGGCTTTGCATCTCGCGTATCAGCTGCGCGTATCGAGGATGGATCATGCCGGCCTCATGCGCTTTTGCCGCAAGGTAGGCAGTAAGGAGAGCGTCAATATCTGCCGCAATCTGTTCGCGGCTATGAACCTCGAACGTTATCGCGTTGGATTTTACCGGTGTTGACCCTTTTTTCGCCATAATATTCCCTGTAATAATACGGGAAATAATCATGTTCTGGTAGTCTTTCATCTGTCTGCAAACACCGGGCGATTCGGGTATACTACAACCAAAAGCAGTTAATAGTACAGGAGCCGCCCGGCATGAACGTATCTCTACAGACCGATAAAAGCACCATAACAGCTCGTGCTAAGGCCGAGTTGGCTGGCCCGTCAGTAAAGGGTGAGGCCACCCTAACAGAATACGATATCGAAGGTGCGAAGTACGTGCATATACGGGTTGAGTTGAGTGGAGACCCATCGGTTTTAAAGCCGGGCCGTCACGCCGTGCATTTCCACGAGAAAGCCGCCTGTGATTGCGAAGGCTTTAAGTGCGCCGGTGGCCATTTCGACCCGGGGCCATCCGGTAATACTGACCCTGATGCCAATCATGGCTATCATGCCGGGGATTTGCCGAGCATTACTATCGGTGAAGACGGCAACGGCACTCTTGAAGCGATTACTACCCGAGTCACGCTGTCGGATGGGCCGGTCTCGCTGCTTGGCCAGGAATCTGCTCCTGAGGGCACATCACTCATGATTCACGCCAACGAGGACCCACATACCCCGGGTGAATCCGGCTCGGGCCATAGTGGCGGGCCACGCCTGGCCTGTGGCAGCATCGTAAAAGGCTAACATGTATATATGCGCGACATAACGCCGAAGAAACCGACCACACCGCCCCCCAAGGGTCACAGGAGAGCAGTATTAAGCTTAGCGGCCGTATTATTGGTCGTTCTAGGTAGTTGCTATTTCTTTTTACAGCGAGATACGGCGCCTCAGCCCATAACGGAACGCAATATGGCTAGCGAGGTCCAAGCGAGTGGCATTGATGTCGAAGCCGGCGAAGTTATTCAGGCTACGAAGCTCAAAACCTTTAGTGGAGCCGATTTTGTAGAGCTTTATAACTCGTTTGCCTACCCCAGCGTAGCCGAGTTTGAAACTTCGCCAGCTATTACCGATAGCCTTGAGGCCGACGCACGCATACGAACGCTTGCAATCGATCGTGGTTATCTCGCTAGGGCTGTAGCAATTCCACCACTGGTTACGGTAACTGGCGGCCAGTTGCAGGAGCGAGCGGCGACGGCGTGGGGTGATCTGGTTGAAAGCGCACGCAAAGACGGTCACAGACTAACCCTGACCGCAGGCTTTCGCACAATAGAGGACCAACGAACCTTGTTTTTGAACGCGCTGCGCTCCCGGGGCGCGACAAATGCTTCAATTGCTGCGGGCAACAGTGACGCTGCGGTCGTAGCTGTTTTAAAGGGTATATCTATCCCAGGCTACACGCGCCATCATAGCGGGTACACTGTTGATATCGGCTGTGCCAGTGATCCCGGTTTGCCATTTGGCTCAACTGACTGTTATCAGTGGCTCAGCCGGAATAATTACCAAAAAGCAAAAGAGCACGGCTGGATACCCAGCTATCCGGCCGGTGCGCCCAATCAAGGCCCTGATCCTGAGCCGTGGGAATACTCTTGGGTCGGTACCGATGCGGTTCGCGAGTAGTGCTCATCGGATTTGACAAATACATAAAGCCGTTTTAAATGTTGCACAGTACCCTCTGTTCACTGTAAAATATAAGCAATGAATGAATCGTTTCCGCGTATTCCGGCCGAATATGTCGTGCCTTTGAATATGAATGGTTTGCGTGGACGTATGTTGCGCATGCCGCCACCCAAAGGAAAGAAGCGCGAAGTGCTACTTATTTACGGTCATCACTCGAGCTTGGAGCGCATGTTCTCCATCGCTGAAGTGATTAACGACTACGCGGGCGTGACCATGCCTGATCTTCCTGGTTTCGGTGGTATGGACAGTTTCTATAAAATCGGCGAGAAACCCGATCTCGACACGATGGCCGACTATCTGGCATCGTTTGTAAAACTTCGCTATCGTGGCAGGCGCTTTACCCTAGCGGCGATTTCGTACGGATTTGTTGTAGCTACGCGTATGTTGCAACGCTATCCAGAGATTGCTAAGAAGGTGGATCTACTAATGAGCGTGGTCGGCTTCGCCCATCACCAGGATTTCGTTTTTAGCAAAAACCGAATGCGACTCTACCGGCTTGGGACCAAAGTATTCTCAATGTGGTTACCGTCTATGCTGTTCCGTAATGTCGTACTGCATCCGGCTGTGATCAGGACGATGTACGGCCGAACACACAATGCCAAACATAAGTTTGAAGGTCTTGACCTCGAGAGTGCAAAAACTCTAACGGAATTCGAAGTTCAGCTTTGGCGGACAAATGATCTTCGGACACATATGGCGACCAATCATAGCTTTTTAACGCTAGACAATTGCCAGCAACATATAGACTTGCCGCTGTGGCATATCGGAGTAGATATGGATAATTATTTTGACAACCGGATAGTTGAACAGCACATGCGAGTCATCTTCAATGAATTTAACTACGTCAAAGCGCCAGTCAGTAATCATATGCCCAACATCATTGCTGGTAAGGCGGAATCTCTAAAGATCTTTCCTGTTAAAATCCGTCGGATGCTCGGAAGGAATCCTCGATGAACCAGCGTGAATACCGGTTCCGTGGTAAGATATCGCTATGAAAATCGGCCTCGTATGTCCGTACGATTTCTTTCGTCACGGTGCCGTCCAAAAACTCGTAGCATTGTTAGACGAGGAGCTGACGCTTCGTGGTCATGATGTTCGCATCATTACTCCGCGGCCGCGGAACTATAAAGGTCCTATTCCTCCCCGGACAATTTTTGTTGGCCGCTCCACAAAGTGGAATACGCCTATCAATACTACCCTCGAAGTCGGCATCAGCTTCGAGCCTACCGGTATGGAGGAAATGCTTGAAGCTGAGCAGTTTGACGTTATACACGTGCACGAACCAGAAGTACCAGTCCTCGGTGCGCAGATTGCAGCCAGGGCTGAGTGCCCAATAATTGCCACGTTTCACGCTACCTTTCCTGAGACGCCTGTCGGTCGCACAATTGAACTGTTTCGCATTCCCTACTCGCGGTCTATATTCCGAAATATTGCCGCGATGACGGCTGTGTCTGAATCAGCCGCTCGGTTCGTACGCGAATGGTCGGGACAGAATGTTTCTATCGTGCCCAATTACATCGATCTTGATTTGTACCAATCTATGCCGGTTGAAAAACGTGATGACAATATGATTTTGTACGTTGGGCGGCTTGAGAAACGAAAAGGTGTTAAGTACTTACTTGAAGCATTCGCCGATTTAGCTGAGCGAGATAAGCATGTAAAGCTTGTCATTGCCGGGGACGGCTCAGAACGAGAGAAGCTCCAGGACTGGGTTGAGAGTCACGAAGTTCCACGGGTAAAATTCCTTGGTGCGGTTACTGAGAAGAAGAAAGTTGAGTTGCTAAAACGGGCACGGGTGTTTTGTTCCCCTGCTATTTTTGGCGAGAGCTTCGGCGTTGTCCTACTGGAAGCAATGGCAGCCGGCACACCGACGGTTGCCGGTGACAATGCCGGCTACGCATGTGTTATGAAAGACCGTGGCCTGTTGTCGCTGGTTAACCCCAAAGATACCGGCGATTTTTCCCGTCGACTGGAGTTATTCATGAAAGACGAAGGCGTGCGGCAGGTCTGGCGTGACTGGGCCGACGAATACGTCAAACAGTTTGATAGCCAGCCGGTGATTGATCAATACGAACGCGTGTATCAATCGGTGGTGCATAAAAGAGGAAAAGTGGCAAAGACATGAAGATAGGCCTTGTACTTGACGACACGCTCGACAATCCGGATGGTGTGCAGCAGCACGTACTTACCGTCGGTACGTACTTGAGTGAGCAAGGCCACGAAGTCCACTACCTGGTTGCAGACACCGAGCGGAAAGATATTCCCAATGTGCACGGTTTAGGGCGCTACGTCGGTGTTCGTTATAACAAAAACCATGTTCGAACGCCGCTGCCAGGTAATAGGGCAAAAATTAAGAAACTATTGGCAGAACAGAACTTTGACGTGTTGCATGTGCAACTTCCGTACAGTCCGTTTCTAGCAAAACAGGTTATTCGTAACGCAGGGCCCAAAACGGCGGTTGTCGGTACCTTTCACATCTTGCCGGCTTCTTATCTTCATGGCTACTCAAACCAACTGCTACGCGTACTGTTGGGAAAAAGCCTGAAACGATTTGATAAAATTTTTGCCGTCTCAGAGCCCGCCGTGCATTTTGCGCGTAAAGCCTATGGCATCAGCGCAGAATACTTACCGAACCCGATTGATGTCGCCTCGTTTCGCAAAGGCAAGCGCCTGGGCCGATATGACCGGCGTAAGCTTAACATCGTCTTTTTAGGCCGTCTGGTGTCACGTAAGGGCGTGCTCCAACTGGTAGCCGCATATAATGACTTACCGGATGAACTTGCGAACAAAACAAGGCTTATAATCTGCGGCAAAGGTCCACTTAAATCAAGAGCTCGGCAGGCAGTAAACAAAGACAGGAACGTGGAATTCACCGGCTTTGTTTCAGAAAAAGACAAGCCTGATTACTTGGCAAGCGCTGATATTGCCGTATTCCCTTCCGTTGGCGCCGAGAGCTTCGGCATAGTGCTAGTTGAGGCAATGGCTGCCGGTTCGCGCGTTGTTATTGGCGGTAATAACGCTGGCTATAAGAGTATTCTGGACCCGCAGCCCTATCTGTTGTTTGACCCTCGCAACAAAGCGTCTTTTATTGAGCACCTGCGTATGTTTATTACTGATGAAACGTTGCGCGATAAGATGTATGCGTGGCAGCAAGATACAGTCGGCCAGTATGACATATCTGTCGTCGGCCCCAATATTGTGAAAGCCTACAAACTAGCCTTGCAAGCACGTAACGAAGTGGGATAATAAGGGGTATACATGTTATTTTTTAACCGCAACAAAAATCAAGAGGTAGAAATAAGTGTTTCCAATCGCACTATTGTGCGAGTTGTCGTCTTGGTTATCGCGTCGTTCATATTGCTGGCTGCTCTCCGCGAGGCGGGACCGGCTTTAACCCTTATCTTTATGGCCTTTTTCCTCGCCCTTGCCCTTAATGCTCCGGTTAATTGGATATCACAGCGCTTGCCAGGCAAACGCCGTGGTAGCCGAACGCTTGCCACCGCAGTATCGTTTATATTTGTTATAGGTCTTCTCATCGCGTTTCTGTCTAGTATCGTTCCGCCGCTTGTGCGCCAAACCTCTGGATTCATAGACGCTACCCCAGAGCTGCTGGGAGAATTAAGGGACGAAAACTCCTCAATCGGCTCGTTTGTGAGTCGCTATAATCTTGAAGGCCAAGTTGATAAATTGTCTGACCAGGCAAGCAATTGGTCGGGTAACTTAACTGGCTCTGCTGTCGATACGTTGACACGCTTTACCAGCAGCCTTGTAGCGGTCCTAACCGTCCTAGTCCTTACCTTTATGATGCTGATTGAAGGCCCGAGGTGGATGGCCTTTGGTCGTCGTATGCTGAATAAGGAGAATGAAGAACGATACGAGACACTCGGCAAAGCCATGTACCGGGTCATTAAAGGTTATGTGAACGGTCAAGTCCTACTTGCCGCTTCGGCTGCTATCTTAATTGCACCGCCCCTATTCATTCTAAACATCAGTTACCCAGTGGCCCTGATGGTCGTGGTGTTCATATGTGGATTAATACCTATGGTCGGACACACAATAGGCGCTGTTATCGTGAGTTTTGTCGCGCTGTTTACATCGCCGTGGTCAGCGCTAATTATTCTCGTCTACTATATCCTCTATCAACAGATTGAAAACTACGCAATTCAGCCACGAGTCCAAGCAAATTCGACAGACAT
>CAYQTN010000023.1:0-8056 GCA_964420445.1 uncultured Candidatus Saccharibacteria bacterium | reverse complement strand
AGTGTGCCCATGGCGTGGCCAATTTTCTCAAAATCATCGTCGTTCAGATTGCCGGTGCGTAGCTTCCAAGCGTCGACGCCTGCTTCTGCCGCCAGTAATCGGTCTACGAGCTGTTCTTTACTCATTTCGAGACTGAACATAAGGACCGGCATCTCGGCTTTAACAGCAACGTTGTGGGCGAGGTTGAGGGCAAATGCGGTCTTACCCATCGAAGGACGAGCGGCCAAAATAATAAGGTCGGACGGTTGCAAGCCGGCGAGCACGTTGTCGAGGTCTTTATAGCCCGTTGGTACGCCTCGTAGCTTGCCTTTATCGCGGTGCAGTTCATCAAGCCGGTCGAAGCTACTGCTTAGAATATTTTCGATACTCGATATATCTTGCTTTATGTGCCGTTCAGATACTTCAAATAATCTGGATTCGGCGTTCTCAACCAGTTCTTGCAGGCTTTGTGACTCATCAAAGCCCAGCTCAGTAATTGCTTGGCTAGCCTTAATAAGTCGCCGCCGCATTGATTTTTGGGCGATGATATCGGCATATCGCTCAGCGTGGGCGGCAGTTGGCACGAAGTTTGTTAGTTCGGTCAAGTAGCTTGCGCCGCCGACAATCTCGAGCATTCCTGTGCTACGGAGCTGATCGGATAGAGTCAAAACGTCTATCGGGCTGTGTTTTTCATATAGCTGCAGGGTTGCTTCATAAATGCGTGCGTGGCGCTCATCATAAAAATCTGCGGCTTGCACAATGTCGGCGACTTTAACAATCGCGTCAGAGTCAATAAGAATGGCACCGAGCAAGCTGGCTTCGGCTTCGGTGTTCTGCGGGGGAATATTAGCCGGCGTGCTCATGATTCGAGTACCTCTGCCCCGCCAAAAATGTTAGTAATAGAATCTAGTTCCTCGTTGCTCTCGGACGCCTTTGGCAGTTTTTCGGGTGCAGTCGCTTCCGGTGATTCTTTACGCTGTTTTGATAACTCGGGGTCGTGGAAGGTCAATATCTTGTATGACTTTCCGGTCACTGATTTAATAGCGTCTCGCAACTTAGCCTGTGTGGTCGCGTCATCAATCTTTTTCTTATGGAACCCAAACCCAAAACTAAGATGCAACGTATCGTTATCAATCGCGGTTTGTGCCATACGGAGTATTCCGTAGAGGGTGTTGTTTGCTTGTTTTACTGTGTGTAGCACCTCGTCCCACCAGTCTGCGGAATTAGTCGAAACATGTTTTTGTTTTGCTCCTACTAATGCAGCTTCCGGCTTACTTGTTTGCATGCTTTCGGCTGTTGGAAGCTCCCTCTCTTTTACCGCTGCTGGTGGTTCGATGACAGCGGTAGCTTCGGCTGCGCGACTGGCTACCGGCTTCCGAGCCGGTTGTGAGGTACCTTGTTTGTGAAGGTTAGCCGCAAATAATACGACCTCAAGTTTGGTTGACGGATGACTACTTTGACCGACGTCCAGCAGGTCTCCGAGCAGCTGCAACTCTGCCTCCCCGGCTTTATTGTCGCTTACGATTTGACGGAGTTCATGACCAAGCTGTTTTGCAACTTGCGATGGATTAACTCCATCTGCAATCAGCGTATCCAGCGCGGATAGGATGTCTTTGGGTTTGCCGTCCAGTGTGGCGAGCAGCAGCGATTGCACGTGATCTTTGGCGGCAATGCCTACAAGCTTTTCGGCATCAGCTCGGGTTATTTTTTTGCCACTGTGACCAACTTGGTCGAGCAGACTTATGCTGTCGCGGAAGCTGCCATTTGCCTGTGTTGCTAGTAACTTCAAGGCCTCGTCATCTATGTCCATACCTTCGGATTTAGCGATGGTACGCAAGTGGCCGACAGCATCGGTTTCGTCGATGGCTTTAAACGTAAAACGCTGAGTTCGACTGATGATTGTTTCAGGAAGTTTGTGAAGCTCAGTCGTAGCCAAGATAAATATAACGTGAGCGGGTGGCTCTTCAAGCGTTTTTAATAGCGCATTAAAGGCCTCTTTTGTAAGCATGTGGACTTCGTCAATAATGTACACCTTATACTTCGCACTGGTAGGCGCGATATGGACTTTGTCGCGCAAATCTCTAATTTCGTCGATCCGGCGGTTGCTGGCAGCATCAATTTCTATGATATCCAGATGCATGCTTTCATCTGTGTAGGGCAAATCGTTTAACTCATGGGCAAGGATACGAGCAATAGATGTCTTGCCGACGCCGCGCGGGCCGGTAAAAAGGTAGGCGTGGCTAATCTTGCCGGTTTTGAGAGCGCGCTCCAGCGTTCGGGTGATGTGCTCTTGCCCGACAATCTCAGATAGCTTCTTAGACCGGTACTTCCGGTATAGCGCTTGGCCCACGTTCTATCTCCCTACAGTTGGTACGTATCAGTATACGTGCTTTACAGGCTGTGTGCTACTACCCCTGTGCACGACGCGGGGATAACGTGGGTATATCTTTATGAGAACCACTGCGTTCTTGCTCAAAGCATGCCGCGCATAGAGATTCGTAAGCTACTTCGTTTTCGCCGTCGATAGCGACTTGATCGCCTTGAAAAACAAAGGCGTTGTTCACTTTACGAGCATTGAATATTGCTTTCCGCCCACACCTGCAAATTGTCTTTAGCTCCTCTATAGTATGGGCAACTTCGAATAGTCGGACACTGCCCGGAAAAGCTTTTGTCTTAAAGTCTCCGCGTAGTCCGTATGCGACAACGGGTGTGTTGTCTTGGATAGTAAGTTCTAATAATTGGTCAACTTGCTGTGGAGTGAGAAACTGGGCTTCGTCTACAAGCACGCAATTTATAGCTTCGACGTCTTTCGACCACTGCCGGACACTCGCGGCAATATCAGTATCGGCATCAGCCAGTACGTCTACAGCACGTTCCGCCCTAATTCGGGAAATAACCTTCTCTGCCCCTTTAGTGTCGACGCGCGGCTTCACAATCAACACATTCATGCCCCGCTCTTCGTAATTATGAGCGACCTGTATAAGCGCGGTTGTTTTGCCGCAGTTCATCGCTCCGTAGCGAAAGTACAATTTTGCCATAAATACGAAGTATTAGAGAGCGGCTTCGAGCGCAGCCCATTCGGCATTGCCGTCTTCGGGTATGTTTACGCTGACTTGGTCGCCTGGTTTTGCCTTGAAGTAAGTTACGCTAGCAAGCAGGACGCGGTAATCGCGACCTTCGAAGTTAACTATGTAATGACCGTCTTTTTGGGTTAGTGCGCCGACAACTTGCTTGCGCGGGATCGGACCAATTTGCTTGTACAAAAAGGCGCCATCTTCAGCAATAGTGAGTTTCAAAATATCACCCTGCACGAGTTTTGACTTGCTGGCGTAGTTTGCAGGTACGGGGTATGTCTTGGCGTCTGAGCCAACCATATTCTGGCCGTCGAACACGCCTTCAATTACTTTGCCGACTTGTTCTTCTTTTACGCTGGATGTTGCTTCCGTATCAGCGCCAACCAAACTGACCAACAGCTCCTTCGCTGCCGCTAAGTTTGTCTCTGCCTCCTGGATAAGCGCTCTCAATCGCTTAACCTGTTTTTCGGGTATGTCTGCCATTATCTGTTAATGCCTCTTCCTCACTGAAGTAGTGTTTGTTTAGGTACACTTACGCCTAAACGTAGCATGAATAATTTGTCAAGTAAAGCATGAGCAACTCTTTCTGTGGATAAATTACAAGCCGCCCCATGACGAGACGGCCTGTAATGACTCGTGTATAAGGAATAAATCCTTAGGCGAGTTCGACGGTTGCGCCAGCCTCTTCGAGGCTTTTCTTGGCGTTTTCAGCATCTTCTTTTTTGGCTTTTTCGAGAACGGTCTTAGGGGCACCGTCAACGATTGCCTTTGCTTCACCAAGGCCAAGACCGGTCAGGTCTTTTACAGCCTTGATAACAGCTACTTTCTGCGCACCGGCGTCCTTCAGGACGACGTCGTATTCGCTCTTGGCTTCTTCCGCAGGAGCGGCGTCACCGCCAGCGGCTGGGCCGGCGACGGCAACAGCTGCAGCGGCAGGTTCGATGCCGTATTCATCCTTGAGGATGGTCTTAAGTTCGTTTACTTCCAAGACAGTCAAGCTGGTAAGCTGTTCTGCCATTTTCTTCAAATCTGCCATTTCTTATTCCTTTCAATTAGTTTAGGCGGCTTTCGCCTCGATACCATCTAGTAAGCCGTGCAAGTTGCCGCACAGGGCGTTCATAACATCGTTGACCGGTGAGGTCAGCGTTGCAATAACTTCAGCGATAAGCTGGTTCTTGCTTGGCAAGGTTGCCAATGCCTTAACGTCATCCGCGCTCATAAAGTTGCCGTCTGCCGTAATGGCACCGACGAACTGAATGCTCGGATTGGTTTTGGCAAAGTTGTTCAACACCTGTGCAGGAGCGACTTCGTCGCTTGAATTGAAGGCGTACAATAACTGACCCTTGAGGGCGCTCGTGTCGACACCCTTCAGTGTGTCGCTATCGGCGAGCGCCTTGATAACAAGACGGTTCTTGATAACGCTGACACGGGTGCCATTGTTCTTCGCTTCTTTGCGCAGGGCCTGGATGGCCTTTACAGTCGTGCCTTGGTACTCTGCGACGACGGTCAGCTTTGAGGCTGCCAGCGTCTCGCTTACATCAGCGACGACTTCGTTCTTTTTTGCTTTGGTTAAAGCCATAGGTAGTGATTCCTGTTTGTGCTTTCGCGTTGGTGTTCCGCCACTCGACCTGATAGCGCGAACATGATTACCGGACAAAAAAACGTCCCTTTGCTGCCAAAGAGACGTTGAATAACAAAAATTTTGTCGTTCACCTCGGTGGCATTCTTAAATCCTTGTCGGATCGCCACTGTCTTTGGTAATCCAGACAATTTTATCACAACAGAGGTGGTGAGTAAAGCCCTAGTCTTGTGTTGCCATCTCGACGTCTACGAGTTCCGACAAAAAAGATTGGTCCATATGCAAAGCGGCGTATTCTTGTCGTTGCATTTCTGTTAGTCCATCATAACTGGCCAGTATAACTCTTGCCAAAGTCCTTGCTTCATCGTTAATAGTCAGTTTGTTTGCCGGGTGCCATGTGCGCTCCGATTCGGGCATGTGACCGTGTGGCGTCCTGACAGCCGGACAGGCAGTAACTCCGCATTCTATGATTTTTGCTATCGACATTTTTATTCCCTTTCTCGATATTAAAAAATCGGCTTACCGTGGAGCCGATATACGATTGATTTTATGGGGTAAAGGGTTGTGCTGCTTCTTAGGGGTTCGACTCCACGGTGCGTGGCAACACAACCTTCGGAAGGATCAAGAGGATGAGGTTTATGCTTGCGGACGCGTAGGAGTTCATTAGTCCTCATGCTAGGCCACTCGCTGTTTGCAGTCAAGGCTATGGCCTTGACAAACCGGCAAGCCGGGCGTACATTAGCATGCGTAATGAAGTCAGTATCTAAGCAGTATCCACGCACACATGTCGCCAAGCGCACGTTTGGTCTCATGCTCATTTGTGCGTATAGCACTGCTGGATAGGTATCGTTACAACAAAAGTTAGAATAGAACGAAGCAACCAAACCGATCCAGCAGCAAGGATCGGTTTTTTAACGCTTGAGACACGGATGCGAGGTTTTTTAGAACACAAGAAACTTCACATCGGTGGCCCATCGGTTACCGTACCTTACCTACTTGGCATCCGCTACGTAGGTCGCACCGTTGCTCCGTAACAGGAGCAACAAGAGACAAGTTGGGGGTTACTAGTGGTAAAAGAAGCGACAATCAAGCGCGACATCATCAGCCTGCTTCGGCGATACGGCGGTTCGGTTACGGCGACCGACATCTACGATTTCCGCAGCAAGCTGTCGACATCCGGCGCCAAGCCAAACGACATCATTGCCGCGCTGCGGCAACTAAAGTTTGGCAGCCAGATAAAGATCAAGCGCTACCCGGGCGGCTATCGGATACGGCTCCGTCAGCAAGTGCGGGCAGCTGCCTAGGGACGAACCTCGAACATAAGGATACTGGTGCCGCGGCGCCTTCTGGCTGTACGCAGTCATTATGTTGGTGCCCGGCACCCAGTATTCTTTAATCGTTTTCTTACCCCACCTCTCTCCAACTTGTCTTTTAACCCCCTTGCATAACAATGTAAAATAGATGAAGGAACCAGAAATGACAGTTTTGGAGGGTTCAACCCAATTATGAGTGCTACAGAAACAATACAGCCGGCATTATCTCAGGAGGATATGCTGTTCAAATGCCACCAAGACGGCCGTGATGTGGGCCGCAAGGTACTGGCGCTGCTTCATGGCGCAGAAGCGCAGCGTAGCTCATTCCACTTTATGACCGAAGAAGCTGATTGTCACCTCGCGCAGCATCAAGGATTTATAGAGGCACTTGGTATAGCGGTAGACGACGAGTCGACCGAACCGAGGGTGGTTAAAGGCATCGGAGATTTGGTGCTCATTCGCGAGTCAGTTCGTGGCGCACAAGTTGGCCCTGAGGGCGAACTTACAGAGCTACATTTAGGCTGGGATTATCGTATCGAGCCGGTTGAGCAAGCTATTTCAGCTGAGTCAGCTTAAACTGCGTGTAGCGCTCGGCGGCAAGCCGGGTTAATTCTTCGTCTTCGCCCTTATTGACGAATTTCATGGCCGTAGCCAGCATCGGGTGTACTTCTGCTAGCTTATCGTGCATTTGCTGTACGAGCTTTCGGTATCCGGGGTGGCCTTGTGGGCTGGTGCGTAGTTCATGCAAGTGAAACGCTTCGCGCGCGTTGTAGGTAACCTTCCAGCGCATGCGGTGTCCAAGCAAGGTGGCATATTGTGCTTCCAGTCCGTAACCCTCGGCCTGCATGAGGCTATAAAGCTCGGCGCTTTTATCAAAACATGACTCGAACGCTTCGCTTAGCCCTGCCTTTTCAACCAAATCGGGTATGTCAAAGCCGTAGCGCGGGGTTAACGGTTGCCATTCAAGGCTGTCTACCATGCGGTGACGCTGTAAATCACGAAAGATGCCGTAATCGCAGATAAGGTCCCAACTGTAGTGTGCCATCTCAAGTGCCCGGCCGGGGCGATGACGGCGGTTTAGGCGTTCGCCGATATACGTGTAAAAGGCTTCAAGTTTTTCGTCGTAGGTCCAGGTATTAACCGATTTTCGCAAGTCTTTGATACCCATAGCACTGTGTTCGTACAGCATGTGTGGCAAGAGATCTAACTCGTTTTTGGGCCAGTAATCTACCAGTTGTACATCGTCGTCGAGTGAGCCGAGGTTCTGAGGCAAGCGTTCGGCAACCAGCCTTTGGACGTTCTGGTAGGTGGTTGCTCGGTAGGCTATGGCTGCGCCGCCCCGATCAGGCTTATCGGCACGTTCTAAGAAGGTTGGAATAACTTTGCGGGTTTCTTTGAGCATCGCCTCCCCGGTTATACGTGCTTCCGGGAGCTCGTCGCTCATAAGATGCATAATAAGACTTTCAAGCGCTTGACCTGATGCATATATGCCAACCGTCGATTTGGTAGCTACGGGCAAAACCGGACGAATTGCATCGCAAGCTTGGGCGCGGGTCGCGCCGTTGAATGCTTGGTCGCGCTCAGCTTCTGACACCGAGCTGTGGTCGCGGACGTAATCGGTCAGCTTATGAACCATATCAGAGTAGGCATCAAAGATCTCGTCCATGTACTGGCGGTACGTGCTCTTCAGCTTCTTGGGCAGATGTTTCGGGACATGGTAGCGGTAACGACCACGTTTGTCTTTTTGGTCGAAATAGATATATCGGGTGGACTGCTCGAGATATGAGGCTAATCGGCCCCACTCGAGCTTTTTAGTGAGCAGGTTGCTCGCGTTTTCGACAACCAAGTGCTGGCCAACTAGCTGCTGGACAGAATCATCACCATAAGCAGTAATAACACGCTGCAGTAGTTTCTCGTCCTTGCCCAGACTGCCGGCAAATTCGTCGAGCAAAGTAATGCGCATGTCGTCGCCACGTCGGCTCAGCCGGGCCATAGCAGCGGCAATCGTCGTCGGACTAAGCTTGTCTGTAAAGGCGTACACGTCGCCATCAGTTGTGGTTACGGCTTCGCGTAAGAACTCTTTGCCCTCGGCAGTCGCAGTGAAATTGCCA
>CAYQTN010000022.1:0-8126 GCA_964420445.1 uncultured Candidatus Saccharibacteria bacterium | reverse complement strand
ATTCGCTCCAGGCCTTGTTGTCAAAGCGGAAGGCGATGTCGTCGCTTAGCTTGTAGTTCTTCATAAGCAGGCGAATGTTTTCGGTATAGGCGGGCTTGTAGACAAAATTGGGTGAGCGCCAACCCAAGATTGGATCCCAGCCTTCGGTCAGGATACCCTTGTAGCCGGCCTGGTCAGCCCAGTAGGCTAGGTCGTTGTTGTATGCCATCTCTGTGTTGCGAAAGACCTTCGGAGTTTGTCCGAAGATTTCCTGTACTTTTTTGGTGTGCATGTCCACTTGGCGCTCGAATTCTTGGCGGGAGTAGAAAAACGCCAGTGAGTGATAGTACGTTTCGGCGACTATCTCAACCTGGCCGGTTTCTGTTAGAGCCTTGAATGATTCCAGCACTTCGGGAGTCCAGCGTTCGAACTGTTCAATAACGGTACCAGTTATTGACAGAGATAACTTAAATTCAGGGTGTTTGCGTAGTAAGTCTAGTAGCACACGGTTGGTCGGCAGGTAGGACTTCTCGGCGACCTTTTTTACAATCCGTTCGTTGTTCTCGTTGGCATCGTAGTCTGTATCAAAGTAATTGTGGTCGTGACCGGCGTCGAATATGGTGTAGTGCCGGATACGGTACGGCTGGTGAACGTGCAGATAGAGAACGATTGCTTTCTTGCTCATGCCACGGCCGCCTGTGCTTCTACGTTGGAGTGGTGTTGGTACCAATCCATCAACCGTTCAGCTGCCGGATGCCAAGACAGACGCTCGTATTCCCTGAGCGCCTCAGTGGCCAGCTCATCACGCAAATTATCGCTGCTCATAACGGCCGTAATCTGATTAGCCATCTCGTTAACATCCCAGAAATCAATTTTGAGACAGTTCCGAAAAACTTCGGCCACTCCGGACTGTTTGCTGATGAGCGAGGGAGTGCCATAACCGGCTGCTTCTAGCGGCGTCAGGCCAAACGGCTCAGATACCGATGGCATAACGAACAAGTCGCCGATAGCAAAGCTGTCTCGCCAGGCCTTACCGCGCTGGAAGCCGGTAAAGACAACGTTGCGGCTAATGCCAAGCTCGGCTGCCAGCTCAATCAGCTCGTAGTACTGTTCGCCGGAACCGACAATTAGAAATATCGTCTTCGGGCGTTTGTCTATAACCGCCTTGGCCGCGTATAGCAGGTTCGGCAGACCCTTTTGGATAGTCAGGCGGCCGATATTTACAACCACACGGTAGCCTTGCTTCTTCATCTCTGTCAGATAGGCGTATACGTTAGTGTCGTCGTATGGCTCAACCATTTCACGGTCGATGCTGTTATGCACAACGTCAATTTTGTCTTTCGGTATGTCGTACTCGCGGGCAATGGCATCTTTGGTAAACTGGCTGACGGCTATAATCCGGTCGGCCATCATAAAACTCATCTGTTCTATTTCTCGTACCAAAGGATTACCGCCTTTTGATGCGCCGGCCCGGTCCGCTTCGATAGAGTGCACGTGTACGATTAACGGCTTGCCGCTAATGTGCCGAGCTCGCAGGCCGGCCCGGAAGGTCAGCCAATCATGTGCGTGAATGACATCAAAATCGAGCAAGGGTACCAACCGTCCAACCGCCGTCTCATAAGCTTGTTGCTGGTCGATGATACTAAAGTATTCTTCGCGGCCGTCTTCGAAGATGTATTTGTGGCTATCGTAGGCGATGCCACTCTTAAGGATTTCGGCCACTCCTTGCGGGTGCGCGGCGTGTACCTTCATAAAGTCGATAGCGCTAAAGTCAGCATTGTAAGGCAGTACAAATTCTATACCGACTCCCTTACGCGAGAGGGCCTTGCACAACTGGTAGCACGCCACACCCAGGCCGCCGCTGTTGTGAGGTGGGAGCTCCCACCCAAGCATTAATACGTTCATCGCCCTCTTTGGAACTGTTTACTTTGTTTACCTACCATTATACCGAGCGTAAGCGTGATAACACAACAGTTTTTACCCCATATTCAACTCTTTCAAGCAAACCTACAGGTCTCGGACGGCCCCAAAAGCGATACGATCAAGTATTTGGCCGCGCATATCCATCATAGTGGCGGGGGTAACAACAAACTCGCCGTAGCGGTCATTGATGGCATCCACCGCATCTGACAGGTGGCGGTCGGCGGCAAAGGTCCGCTCGTCGGCCAGCAGGCTGAGTTGTTCGGGCTCGACCGAGGTGAGATCGTAGGCAGTGATACTCATACCGCGCGCCTTGTTGTGGATATCTGCCCGTAAAAGCAGGCTCCTCGCAGCCCGGTAGATGCTTTCGGTGCTATAGAGCCGGTAGCCAACACGCTCGCCACGGTGCCAGGCACGCTTGTCGCCGCCAATAAAACCGTTGGCTTGGCCGGCTTCGGGCGGCCGAATAAAATCCAAATACAAATGGATACCCCCGGCGCTTAAACCCTCTTTACGCAGGCGGCGGCCGACTTTCTCGCACAATTTCAGTAGCAGGCGCGCCAGCTCGTCGCGGTCCCATGTCGGCTTCGGGATGGCGTACTGATGGCCAATACTGCCACGCTTGGTAGGGAATGTGTCGATTTCGTAACCCCTAAGTCGTAAGTACCAGTAGTAGCCAACGATGCTCTGAAACACCACTTTTTCGAGCGTCCGCCTATCGGCCCGCAAAAAGTCTAGTGGCGTCATAATTCCGTACATCTGCAGCCTGCGGCGATAACGGACATTAATGCCGGGCAGGTCAATAAGATCCATACCGTCATAGGTACGCTCCAGATTGGTGTGATCAATCCGGCGCATGCCATCGGGCTTGTCGAAACCAGCGGCAAACTTGGCCAAAAAACGATTGGGGCCAATACCGACATTGACGCTGACTGCTTCGCCCAAATGCTCACGCACCCGTTGCTTGATTTCACTACCGATGGCCTCCATGGATTTGCCGCTTCGGATGGCGGGTGAATTATTAAGGTGCAGCACAAACTCGTCGATGCTTTTCGGCGTTACATCGCTGGTGTACACGCTCAGGAGCTCCTTAAAACGGCGGTGAGCCTCACGGTACTTAGCCGGGTCTGGCGTCATAATGACGATGCCCGGGCACATCTGACGTGCCTCGCGCACGTTGACACCAAGCTTTACGCCGGCGCGCTTGGCTTCGTAGCTGGCGGCCAGTACAAAACCCCGCGGCGTGTCATATGCGGCCACACCAACCGGACGCCCCCGCAGTAAGCGATTGGCCTGCTGTTCGATGGTAGCAAAGCACGAATTGAGGTCGATATGCATCACCCGAGGTTCGGTGACAGCGACAGGGAGGGGTATTGACTTTTTCATAATAATTTGCTATAATATACCAAATAGGCCTTGTCTAGTTTTACCGGCCAACTTATTTGACAGTCGGCATTCTTGTGCGAGCCGCGCGCTCAATAAACTCATTTACGCGCAGCAAGCCCGGGCTCGCACCATGCTCTTGGGCGAGCCGCTGAGCGGCCAACTCCAGCCGCATGGCGTGTAGTATTTTGCGTACTTCTTCGCGCTGGCGGCGATTTCGTCGATATTTCATGCCGCGCTCCTTCCGTAAGTGACGAAGGCGTCGTGGCTGCTCATGTACTCTTCCAGCACCCATTGCAGACTATCGCTGTGAAATGCCAGCTTAAAATAGGCGTTGCCGTCTTTATCGGCAATCGAGAAGTGATGTATCTGGTGCTTGCCGCTCCAGGTCTTGTGCCAAAAATCTATCTTGCCTAGGTGGTAATCTTGATTGTTCCAGGTCAGCATGTACGGTTGCATATGGCGGACCCGCGCGTTGTAGTACCAGACCACCGATACTGGCTCGTCTAAACTTTCCCTCATGATGTCGCTCCTAACAGATTCCGGCCGGCTAACGGCGCGGTCGAAGCGGACTTTACGGCCCGGTCTAAGTTCCAGTGAGAGCTCAAAGGTATACTCGCCGTGCTCGTCGCCAATTCGGTAGTGATGCACCAACACCGCTCCCTTATGCTCGGCGTACCAGAACTGGACGGCACCTAAGAAAAAGTCTTCGTCCTTCCAGGTTAGGCGTACCGGCCGGGCATATTGGTCACGGCCATTAAAAGAGAATAAAACGTCCACCATGTT
Organism: uncultured Candidatus Saccharibacteria bacterium; assembly: GCA_964420445.1. Taxonomy (GTDB): domain Bacteria; phylum Patescibacteriota; class Saccharimonadia; order Saccharimonadales; family JACDBH01; genus CAYQTN01. Next base: position 4,058 of record CAYQTN010000022.1, on the reverse strand, counting down.
TTTGTTTTGAATAAAAGAGAGGTTATTACGCATATCACAATACTCCACTTAAGGTATTTATAAGGGGGTTGATAGCTTAACGAACACGCTATCAGACGTATGTATTGTGGTAGGCGGAAGTTATCCGGCTACAGTTTTGCGTAATAAGCCCGAGCGGAGGAAGGTGTTGAAACCAGCCCACACGTAGCTATAACCAGTATACACCCCCCCAAACTGCTCACGTCAATAGCATAGTTGTTCGGGTACAATGAGTTCTAAGTATGAAACTCCGCTTGATAAAAACAACCGATGAGGGCAACGACGTGTGGTCTTACTACTTCGAGGCTACCGAGCAGATAACATGGATTGTTGGCCAGTCGATACGCCTGGAGCTACCACGCCCAACTTGGGGAGTAAGTGAACGCCGCTTTACGATTGCTTCCTCACCACACGAAAAACATATCCGCATAACCACTCGCCTGAGCGGCAGCGACTTCAAGCAAGCCTTGAGAGACCTAAAAAAGGGTGATGTCATCAACGGCTACGCTATCGAAGGTGATTTCGTGTGGGGCAAAGAGAATCGCCACCGTCTGTTTGTGGCCGGCGGTATCGGCATTACGCCGTTTCGAGCCATGCTGGCAGAACGCATCGCTAGCAAAAAACCAGCCAACGCTTCCTTGCTTTACAGCTCAAGTACGCATCCGGTGATATTTAAAGTCGAGCTAGACGCGTGGCAGACCAAAGACAATAGCTTGGAGCTGTACTATCTGGTCGGCCAACGCATCGCGCTAGAGAAAGAATCATCACTTGCGCCATTATGGCTTGAGAGCTTGGTTTATATTTCCGGTTCGTCACAGATGGTAGACAGCCTGAGCGAGCAGTTTTTGAATCACGGGCTCCCAAAAGAGCAACTTAGACTCGATTGGTTTACCGGCAACGTAGAAGGCTAGGACTCCAAGCACATATAGCGTGATGTTAATGTTACTACACGCTATATGTGCGCTCCACGTAACAGATTAAACCGCACCGCCAAACGTATGAAATGCTTTTGTAGATTATTGACTTATATTTCTTAATTGTTTACGCTTAGATTTGTGTTTTTCCAAATATGAGGTGGAGAAACACCAATTAAACCCCGAAAATTACCTAAAAACAAACAACACCAACAACAACTAATTTAAGCAGGGTATACCGCGTCCACTGCATGCGAGACGCCTCTTTGAGGTCGTGCGTGAGTTGACCGGTTAACGGGGATAAGAAAGGTTAACAAGAGGTTTTTATGCGTTTACCCGCAACAGTTATCGGCGTCTTTACGGCGCTGGTATCGTTCTCGAGCGCCACTCCAGCAAGCCAGCTTGCTATGAGCACGCCTGACGCCTTTGGACAGTCCGTCCAGACCGGCATTACTACAATCAATTCATTATTAAACGTCACCGAAACGTCCGAGGACACGCTTGCCGTGACGTCGGACGAATCCACCGGACAAGTTCTGGCTGTCACTGACGAGCCAGCGGTTGAAGCCGAAGAGCAGACAACCGAGCGGCCCGAAGTTACCGTGACGGTAGCCAAAGGCGATACGCTGAGTAAAATCGCAGCCGCTCATCAGACAACCTACAACCGTCTGTTTGACGCCAACCCGGCCGTAAGCGATCCAAACATCATCAACCCGGGCGAAGTCATTCGTATCCCGTATGCCGATGAAGAAATCGCTACCCGCGCCTTACCCGCGCCTAAACCAGTAGTCGCTACCGCTCCGCGAGCTACCAGACCGTCTACCAAGCCAGTTGCAAGTGCCGCACCGGCAGTAGCAAGCGGCAGTGTCTGGGACCAACTTGCTCAGTGTGAATCAGGCGGTCGCTGGAACATCAATACCGGCAACGGCTACTACGGCGGCCTGCAGTTCTTGCCAAGCACTTGGCGAGGAGTAGGCGGCAGTGGACTGCCACACCAGAACTCACGCGAAGAACAAATTTACCGCGCTGAAATTCTGCTTTCGCGCAGCGGCTGGGGCCAATGGCCACAGTGCGCACGCAAGCTCGGCTTGTTGTAAACGAACCGCGCTACGCACAAAGTACCTCCTCTGTATTTAAGAGGGGGTACTTTTTTATTCTGCCTTATGTATAACGCGCTGCGGAAATGGAATCTCGATGTTCTGTTTCTCAAACGCTTTTTTAAGCCGGCGGCGATACTCGCCCGCCACAGTCCATTGCTCCCCAGGCAGCACTTTGCCAAGTGCTTTTACCTTTACCGATGAGTCACCAAAGCTGTCTACGCGTAAAAACTGAATTGGCTCAATAATAAGGTCTTGCCACTTTTGGTCAGAGCTCATGCTGGTGCCCACCTCGTTCACGACGCGCTCTACCTCATCGATGTCGCTATGATAGGCAACACCGACATCCAGATTAACGTTGGCGTGGTTCTGCGACATATTGGTCACGACGTTTATTTCTCCGTTCGGCACAACGTGAACGTAACCGTCTAGGTCGCGTAACCGGGTAATAAAAATCGAAATTTCTTCTACTTGGCCGCCTCTGCCGGCAATTTCAACAATGTCACCAACCCGCATTTGGTCATAGAACAGTATCGCCATACCACGCAAAAAGTCCTTTATGGCGCTTTGACCGGCAATACCTATCACAACACCCAGAGCACCAAGACCGGTGATGAGCGCGCCTAGGTTGACTCCCAGTTCGTTCAGAATCAGCACCACACCGACAATGATATAAAGTACCGTGGACAGAGTAGCCAGAACCGCAATCAATGTATCGCGCCGTTGCCGCTTTTCTTTTAAGCTTGGATATTTATGCGACTGCATAACCCGGTCGACTATCTTGTAGGTAAACTGTTTGCTGACCATGCGTGCTACAACGACACTCGCAATGATAAGCAGTATCGTCACAACAGAAATGCTGCCTTCTGTGTCTAGCGTAGCCAACAACGCTTCTTGTATTTGTTTTAAATCCATACACCTATGGTAACGATGATTGCGCTTTGATGCAAAAGCGTAGGACGTCGGGCTTTGCATAAAAGCAAGAATTACCACAGAACGGACCATGCTGACTGATATACGATGATGACATCTACAATAATCTAGGGAGAATGTCATGGAAGAGCAACAAAATACTGAGGTGCGGCGCGAAACCCCTCAGCAAAACAACGATACAGTACAACGTAAAGAAGTAGACGCCGACCAATCTGTGCCTGGAGCAGTGCTTGGCCAGCGTATCGTTTACTATATCGGCGGCGCCATCTTACTACTACTAACAATACGCTTCCTGCTTTTACTACTCGGTGCCTCACGGGCCAGTGGCTTCGTGGACTTCATTTATTCATTGAGTGGCGTGTTTGTGGCTCCGTTTAATGGTATTTTTGACGAGCCGGTTTACGGTAACTCTGTCTTTGACAGCGCAACCTTGGTTGCCATACTGGTCTACGCCATCTTAATAGTTGGTATCGCGAAGCTGTTTACGCTTAACAGGCGTGACCGGGATTCAGTCAGCTAACAGAACGTTACATACATTAATAGAACCTCTTTGAAGGCAAGAAAACTGAATGTAAATCATGCTATAAGTCTATGACCCAAAGAAATAGACTTATAGCATAGACGTTTAAAATTGAGCAAAAAGTATTAGGTTTTATAATACAAAATCATAGAGATTATGTGCCAGAACTTATCTTTGTAGTTACTTTTTAACGATACTCAGGATTTTCACTTTTAGCGTTTGTGACATGCTGCCAGCCATCAGCTGTATTGCCGGTTGCCGTAATACCGCCATTGTCCTTCAACAACCGAGCCATATGCATTAAATTCCAAGCCGTAAAAGTGGTATTGCGATTAGTGAATTCATTATCGAATCAGACAGGCGGATCAATTTTATTCCCATCCCACTCAGTATCGCCATAGCTTGGTCCGGGACCGGCTTCACCGATCCAACCGCTGTCAGCTTGAGGTGGTACAGTGTAGCCAATGTGCTGAAGTGCATACAAGATATCCATGGCGCAGTGCTTTATGCCATCCTCGTTGCCAGTAATTATGCACCCACCGGTTTTACCGTAGTATATGTACTGTCCTTTATCAT
>CAYQTN010000021.1:0-8199 GCA_964420445.1 uncultured Candidatus Saccharibacteria bacterium | reverse complement strand
GGGCTACGCTTCGGGCAGATTGAACGCGGCCGAGACGATCTCACCTCGCACGCCCAGGCATACCGCGAAGTCGCGCTGTTAAGTAACGTCAGCCCCGGTCGTGACTCATACCCCGGTGACATGTTCTATGCTCACTCCAGTTTGCTGGAGCGCGCCGGTAAGCTGAAGCGCAACCACAAGACGCTCACTAGCCTGCCAATTGTCCTAACGCCAAACAACGACATCACCGCATACCTGCCCACTAACATTATGTCCATCACCGATGGCCAGTGGATTATGGACATGGAAGTGTTTTTAGCCGGTCACCGTCCGGCACTTTCGACCGGCTTGTCGGTGACGCGTGTCGGTGGTGTCGGCCAAAACAAGCGCCAAAAAGGCCATACCGTGGCGACCCTGAAGGCGTTGGCGACATTCCGTCAGGCCGAAGAATACGCCCACTTCGGTTCCGAACTTGCCCTTAGCGCTCATAAAGATTTGGCGCGTGGCAAGACCATCTTTGATGTATTTACTCAGTCGCCAACCGAAACGTGGAACTTTATAGAGCAACAGCTAATGCTCGATATCGTGCTAAAAATGGATGACACGGCACTGCTTGACGTAAAAAAGATGAAGACTCACGTCCGCGAGATAGCCAAACAGATAACCAAAGACGAAGATTTCGACAAATTCCGCGATCAGTTGCAAGGCATGAGCATGCTTGACGGCTCGGCCACTCCTGCGCCGGCCGCCAATCCAACTCCACCACCGGCTGCGCCAACTCCACCACCGGCTCCCGAGCCGCCTAAAGAAAAGGAACCTGAACCAAAACCCGAGCCCGAGAAAAAAGAAGAGGAAGAAGAGCAAGGCGGACGGGTAGGCAAGCCGGGTGAGGAATACCAGCCCGAGGGAGGCGTCCGCGAGCAAGAGGCCGTTTATAACGCTCTGGCGGTAAGTACGCCAAAACCAGAAGAAAAGCCGGCAGAGACCCCCGGAGCAACCGTAGCAGAAGAAGACAAAGACTCGATTTCAATCGACAGCCAAGGCGCCATACATACGGATGAAGAAGTTGCCGCCGAACCTGACAAAGAGGCCGAGAAAACAGGAGTGACCTCATGAGACGCCCACAAGAAATAGCCAAAGATGTGTCAACCATGGCAACCATGGTCAACCTTACTAGCGTCTTCGAATCCCTCGCCAGCATGCGTATCTCGCAAATCAAGGGCAAGGTGCAGCAATCAGAGCTGTACTTTGGTGAGTTATGGCAGATTTACCGCCAAATACGTGTCGACAACACCTTTCGCTTTGGCCGCTCCGAGAGCAAAAAGGCCGCCAAGAAAGAACTGCGCATTGCCATTACCGCCGAGGGCGGCTTTTCCGGCGATATCGACCAACGCCTCTTAAAGCTCATGCTCGAAGACTACGACAAAACCCAGCACGACATCATCATTATCGGTCACCACGGTGCCGTCCAGCTTGCGCAGCAGGGTATTGAATTTAAGAAATACTACAAACTGCCGAAGCAAGACGAGGATATTAACGTCGAACCGATTGCCGAAGAGGCTGGGCTGTACGAGAACACCATCGCTTACTACCAGTCGTATGAGTCATTGACCGTCCAAAACGTCAAGAAGATGAACCTCAGCAAGGCCCTGCAAGAGCACGGCGAGGCATCTATCGAGCAAGTTCTAAACGACGAGGTCATCAACGAGCAGACGCACATTTTTGAGCCGAGCACCTTCGAGGTTATCGAGCACCTAGAGCGTTCAATGACCAGTATTATCCTGGCCCAGATTATCCTCGAATCAAAACTGGCGCAGTATGCCTCACGTTTTAAAGCCATGACAGCCGCCCATGAGCGGGCCGATGAATCACTGGCCGATTTTAAGATGATGTACAACCGTTCCAAGCGCGCTATCAAAGATGCGCGTCTGAAAGAAATAGTTATCGGCATGCGCAAGGTTAAGGCCGCGCGCGAGGCCAGGGCAAAGGCGGCCACGGCATGAGCACCGGCACCGTAAACCCAAGCAAAGGCTTTGTACGCAGCATCATGGATCTTGTTATCTATGTTGAGTTTGACGACGATTTCCCAAGAATCGGCGAGATTCTGATTGTCGAAGCATCCGAGCATAAAGCGCCGCTGCTGGTAGACAACGTCAAGACCGATGGTACGGCAGTTTGCCTGAACATCATGTCCGACCGTAGCATCAAAAAAGGCATGGAAGCGGTACGCACCGGCCACGGCATCGAAGTGCCGACCGGCCAGCAAATCATCGGCCGCGTACTCGACTTTATGGGTAACCCGCTCGACGGCAAAGGCCCAATTGCAGACGACGCCCCCCGCAAAGATATCTTTCGGGTTGAGAATAAAAGCACCAAGTTCGAAGCCACCAAGCCCGAAATCCTCGAAACCGGCATCAAAGTGCTCGACTTCTTTACGCCGTTCGTCAAGGGTCGAAAAATTGGCGTTATTGGTGGTGCCGGTGTCGGTAAGACCGTTCTGACCACTGAAATTATCCATAACGTCGCCAAGCAAAGTGGAGTCTTAAGCTTCTTTGCCGGTGTCGGTGAGCGTATTCGTGAAGGTCACGAACTGTACGAGACACTGAAAGACAGCGAACTGCTTGAATCGACCGGTATGTTCTTTGGGCAAATGAATGAAAACCCGACCCAGCGCGCCCTGATTGCCATCTCGGCCGTGGCTGCGCTCGAATATTTCCGCGACGAGATGAAGAAAGACGTCCTGTTCTTTGCCGACAATATGTACCGCTACGTCCAGGCTAAGAACGAGCTGTCGACCATCATGGAGCAGATACCTGCCGAGGGTGGCTATGAAGCGACCATTTTCTCTGACATCAAGACGCTTCAGGACCGCCTGAGTTCTAACGAGAACGGCTCCATCACCGCCGTGCAGACCATTTACGTGCCGGCAGACGACCTTAGCGACCCGGCTGTGCAGATGATTCAGCACGAGCTCGACAGCACGCTGGTGCTGTCACGTAAAGTCGCCGAAGAAGGTATCCGCCCGGCGGTGGATCTTACCAAGACTAGCTCGAGCCTACTAACCCCCGAAGTCGTTGGCGACAGGCACTACCTATTGAGCGTGCAGGTTCAAAGCTTGCTACAAAAATACGAATCACTAAAGGGCATTATCGCAATTATCGGCGAGAACGAACTTAGCCCCGAGGATCGCTCTGACTTTGCCAAAGCCAAGAAGCTCATCCAGTTCTTTACGCAAAAGATGTTTGTTACCGAGAAAATGCTCGGCGTACCGGGTGAGTATGTCAGCCGCGAAGACATGCTAAACGGTGTCGAGGAGATTATTACCTGATGGCCGTTCGGCAAGACGCCAGTACCGGCAAACTTGTCGATGACGGCAAGAAGGCCGAAAAACCGGTCGAGCTGAAGGACGAGAAAGGCAACCCGATGATGACCGTCAAGGTCTATTCGCCGTTTAAGAACTATTTTGACGAGCCTGCTTACAGCATTAGTGCCGAAAATCACACTGGCCCGTTTGATATACTGCCACGCCACCACAACTTCATGACACTGGTTAGCGCCTGCGAAATGAAGATTGTCGCTCCCTCGGGCGAGAAGATTATTCGTATCAACCGCGCTGTTATGCACGTCAAGGCCGACAAGGTCGTCGTTTTTCTTGACGTGTAAATAATTGAGACAACCATTCGCGGCCCCAGCCCGATTTTGTATCGGGTGGGGACCCTCCGGATAGGTTTTCTATAGCTTCACGCCGAGTAAGCCCTATGCATCGAAAGGCTTACTCGGGTTCGGCATATAATCTTTGCTAATCGCTCGATTATCATCCGCTTCGCTTCTCTTTCCAAATGATCAGATACGGATGAGCCAGGAATGAATCCTGATCTTATCCGTTATTTCTTGTCTAGTTGATAACTATGTAGTTGAAGCGGCAGGAAGTGCCGGCCGGTGGCGCGCTGGCCGTGGCAATAGAAAACTGCGATGCAGTCACGTTAGTGATATAAAAGGCGATTGACGCGCAGCCGGGGCCGTTGGGGCTAATCACTGCGTGCGGATTACTCTTACTGAACGGACTAGTGAAGTTAATAGTGGCCAGTATGCCGGTTCCAGTGCCACCGCCGGTGTTGATGGTTGCTGTACCAGCTGTGTCCGAGCCGCTTACCGATGCTGTGCTACCGCCGCCAGCCGCGCCGCCAACCGATATGCCCGGAGTTTGGCCGCTAATGTTGATTCGGTCTATCGATATCTGATCAAAGTTGATGCCCAAGGCTGAGATGGTACCGTTCACATTTAAGTTGCCGCCAATAGTAGCTTGTCCGGCAATGTCTAAGCGTCCGCCACCGTTGATATCGCCGGCTACCGTCAGGTTGTTGCCAAGTGTTGCGGCGCCAACCACGTCCAAAATGCCGCCGATGGCAACATTGCCCGCCGCCTGAATGTCATTAGTGGTAATCGAACCAAAGTTACCCTCGCCGGCCGCCCGAATGCTAGGGATGCTTAAGGCGCCGCCAACACGCAAAGCTCCGGCGACATCCAGCGAATCACGCATAACTACTTTGCCGGTAATAACCGCGTTGGATTCGATGGTAAGAATCTGCAGCGGGTCGCCAACTATGGCATCGCTGGTCTTAAGTTCGTCTATAGCTTCTTGGGTCAGCTCGGTCGTTTCGAGTCTAATCTCGGATTCGCGCTTGTTGATGGTGTAAAACACACCAACCGAGGCACCGGCGATGACAAGCAAGAAGACAAACAGTAACAGATAGATGTTAAAGCGCTTAAAGAACTTCTTAGCGCCTTTAACCTCGGGTTTCGGGGGTGCAATATCAGGGCGGTCGCTATTGGACTCATCGGCCATGGCGTCGACGGCAGATGTTTTGGGGCCACCTTCGAGCGAATCGGTTGGCTGATTGACCTGCGCCATCAACTCTTCGGGCGACTTGTCCGATTTCTGATTACTTCCGCCTAATTCCTGTGGCGCTCCCGTTGATGCAGGTGTCTTGTCTTTGTCTTCCATAATATACGTACGCTTAACCCCTATCATACTATATAGGCGCCGAAATCATAAGCAGGTTGAGGATATGGGGAATTCATGGCACAATGAGGTTATGAAATCTCGCGTGTTTCGGGCCGGGTTGGTGCTGGCGTTTGCTATTCTGGCCTTGCCAATGCTGGCTCACGCCCAGTATGCCTCACCCAGTTATAGTGTGAACGAAATCTTTATCGGCAGCGGTGGCGAGCTCGAAGCTTGCGGCACCGATTACTGCGCCCGGCAATCGGCTGGTGATACGGCGGCAGGTAGCACCTCGGGGACGTTGTACCAAGCCAACGCCGGCTTTGATACTCCAAGCGAACCAACACTAGAAGTAAATGTCACAAACACTAATATCGATCTCGGTGTGCTTAATAGCACCTCGACTGCCGCCGCCAGTAGTAACTTTAGTGTCAAGAACTACTTAAGTAACGGGTACGTCGTTACTATAGAGGGTAACTCGCCAACCTATGTCAGCGGCCCTACTACTTCTACGCTTAACGCGCTTAACTCGCCCAGCCTGTCGGCTGTTGGTACCGAGCAATTCGGTATAAATCTGGTAGCCAACACCACACCCGGTATCGGCACCAATCCACAGCAGATACCCGATAACACCTTCTCATTTGGTATAGCCGCCGTGGGTTACGACACTCCCGATTACTTTAAGTATGTAGATGGAGATGTTATCGCCGAGAGCGACCAAAGCAGCGGCGAGACGCAGTACACCATATCGATTATTGCCAATATCGCCACCAGCACACCCGGCGGGCGATACCAGACCACGCTCGTCGTGCAGGCAATTGCTACGTTCTAGGGCATCCCTATAAAAAAGAAAGCCTGTGGATAAGTTGGCATGAAATACTTGCATAAAACGTAAGGGGTTTGCTAGAGTATCATCAGGTAACACCTAAAACAAAAAGTAAAACAAAGGAGAAAATGCATGAGCAATTATGCAATTTCGCTGAAGCGCACGACATTGCTACTGGCGGCCTTAGCCTTTACGGCGGCATTGCTAGTTGCTAATTTGAGCGTTTTCAGCGTAGGAAAGGCCGGCGCGGCGCAGTTAACAGCCCGTAGTCTTTCCCTGAGTAGTCCGTTGGCGGGTACCGTTGATGACGGTACGGCTGCAGGTAGCGAAACTAACGGTGACGAAGTGACATATACGTTCACGTTCACCGTGCCAACAACAGGCACAGTACAGGCGTTCTTGATTGACTTCTGTACGACAGCCATTGGCGCCTGTACGGCACCAACCAATATGGATACACATCCGGCTGACTCCGGAGAGACAACGATAAGTCTTCAAACGGACGACGCTGTTGCGTTTACGAACGCATACGCAGTCGATGCCATACCGACAGACGGCAATCGGATAGGTATCACGAATGTGACCGGCAACACGATTACGGCCGGCAGTGTCGTTGTGCTAAGGTTCATCGGCATCCACAACCCGGAAACAGTCGGTACGTTCTTCGCTCGCATTAAGACTTTTGATGCCACAACAACCTATACGACCAACGATAACGACCTTGTAGACGATGGTACAGTCGCCAGCTCAATCACAACCGGCATCTCCATTACTTCCCGCGTTGTGGAAACCCTCGGCTTCTCAACCACCGCAACCTTCCCGTTGGCAGCCGAAGGCGCAAGCTGTGACCCAGTTACAGGTTCGGGCGCAATCAACCTCGGTCTTGCCCCTGAGTACACGCTAAGCATAGCAACAACCTACGACGCTTACTCGGCCTTCCGTCTCTACACCAACGCCGCTAACGGCGCGGTTGTCCAGTATGAAGGTGCTAGTTTAACCAAAGGTACAGACGTCATCGACGCCGTTGGCGGTACGGCTGTAGCCCCAGCAACAGGTACCGAGCAGTTCGGTCTGGCAATTGACTTAACGGCTGACGGTGCGACTATAACCAACGTCGACACCACCGAAGCCGGCGTCGGCCAGCTCAATATCGGAAATGATTACGACGGCGGTAACGGCGCCATCGGATCAGGAACCTTCGCCTTCGTCGCGGACACCAAGACCGAAATGGCAGCATCTAGCTCATATGTCACGTGTGATTCCTACGCAGTGCAGTACATAGCGAACATCTCGCCTCTGACACCTGCAGGTACTTACACCACGACTATTGTCTACTTCGCAGTACCAACGTACTAGTGCTAAAATAGACCAATGAATAACCGGCCCGCACAGAACATAGTTTCTACAACGGGTCGGTTTTTAGTTTGCCTTATTCTTGTAGCCGCCCTGTCGCTGGGTGTCATCCAGAAAGTACAGGCTGCCGATTATCCAAAGCTCAATAACCGCAGCCTGAATGTCAGCGACACCACGCCCAGCGCGACAAACCTGACCTACGCCATTCAATTCTCGTATCCTTCACCGACAACTATCGGCTCTATCCGGCTTCAGCTATGCACCGATGGAGACATTGACGCAGCCTGTACGTCTACGGGGGGCAGTCTGGCAACGGCGGCATTGTCCAGCCAAACCGGAATCACAGGGTTTAGTATTAATTCCCAAAGCGCCGACGAAATGCTGCTCACCCGAGCTCCCGGCGCGGCCGGTACCGGCCAATCAACCTACGAGTTTACGGGTGTCGATAATCCAACGGGTTTCCCAGACACGTTCTTTATCCGCATTCTGACGTATCCGACGGGCGACGGTAGCGGAGTAGTTAACCACGCCTCGAGCGTGGTGAGCGCCACCACTGAGCCGATTATCATCACAACCGAAGTGCCGCCCATCTTATATTTCTGCGTGGCCCTCACGCTGGACGAATGGTGTCAAAACAGTGTAGGCAACCAGATAAACTACGGTACGCTATCGCCCGCAGCAGCCAGCGCTTCGACCTCACAGTTCGGCGTTGCTACAAACGCCGTCAACGGGTATGTCGTGACCATTAATGGCAACACCATGACATCCGGTTTCAAGACCATAGCCCCTATGGGTGTACCCACGGGAAACTTGCCGGGCACCGCACAGTTTGGGTTGAATTTGCGGGCAAACACCGATCCTGCGCTTGGCCAGGACGTCATTGGTGCCGGCATAGGAACGGTCGCGGCCGCGTACGACAGCCCAGACGCGTTTCAATTTAATAGTGGCGATACAGTGGCAACAGCAGTCACGGGTACGCTTTTTAACACCTACACGGCAACCTACATTGTCAACGTGCCTGCCGACCAAGCCGCTGGCG
>CAYQTN010000020.1:7356-8389 GCA_964420445.1 uncultured Candidatus Saccharibacteria bacterium | reverse complement strand
CCTTCGCCTAGCTCTTCAAGCTGATCGAGGCGCACGGTCTGCGTATCAACAAACTTGGCTCGCTTCGGCTGCAGGCTCTGGACTTTCATGACCGCCTCGGTGAAGGCAAGCCGTTCGGCGGGCTTAATTACCATGACAACACGTTTTCCTTGAGTGGTTTCAATAATGACGCCGGTACCGCCGTGGCGCAGTTTTATCCAGGCCACATCTTCGATAGGGAGGATATTTTTGCCGAAACTGCCGCTGTATTCGATACGGTTAATGTACACTCTGGTCTTAAACTTGAGGTAGTTCGTGACATACAGCGCGACAGAACCATTCATGCGGCGCTGGGCAGCAAGTGCAGTCATAGCCGCACGCTCGCGGGCAAAGATGGCGCGCTTACCCGGATCAGACGGCTGATGTGGCGTAACGTCATTAACTCTTGTCGACTTGACAGGCGAGTCTGATTTCTTGCCGTTTGTTTCGTCGGCTTTCTTTTTCATATCCTGTTTGTAATACGGGGTGTACGAGGGCCGAGGGTCCTTTTGGGCACTCGGCTTTGGCGCTTCGGTAATTTTGGACTTTTTCGGCTCAGTTTTTTCTTCGGTTGGTTTCTCAGTTTTCTTCTCTTCAGTGGCTTCTGTTTGTTCGGATTCGGCTTTTGCAGGCTTTGGTTCGGGTTTGTCTTTTGTTTCCTCGGCTGCGTTTGGCGCGGAATCATTAGCATCCTGTTTGGCCTCAGGTTCCTCGGTTTGCATTGCCGGTTCCTCAACCGCTACGGCAGTGTCGTCGTCCACGACGTTATCGTCCGGTATTTGCGCGGACTGATTTGGTTGAATAAAACTCATAGAATCATCGCCCTCTTCGATGGCTTTGATACTGATCGCCTTAGCGTTGTCTTTGATTTTGTCGAACAATCCCATACTCGTTGCTCTGTCCCTCTCCCGGTAGTAGCCACTTGCAGCCTGTTATTGTGCCAGTCCAACCTCAGGACCTGTTAGGAACGCACCTATTGACTAGGCTCTATTATATTCACAGTTTTTAACATTTT
>CAYQTN010000020.1:0-7346 GCA_964420445.1 uncultured Candidatus Saccharibacteria bacterium | reverse complement strand
ATAAAAATGGGCGTACACTGAAGGGTGAAATGCCCCATATTCACACCGGTCACGGCCAGCACGATTTGACTGTCAGCGCTTTTATTGTCCGTATGGATTTGGGCGACCCGAAACTCATGTTGCACTGGCATAAGAAGCTAGAGGCTTATTTGCAGTTTGGCGGCCATGTCGAGCTGAATGAGAACCCATGGCAAGCGCTTACGCACGAGCTGCTTGAAGAGACAGGTTACGATATGTCGCAGTTAGAACTATTGCAGCCGCCGTCTCGTCTGAAGACGACCATGCTCGGTTCGGTCCTGCACCCGCAACCGGTGTGCGTAAACACGCACCCGATAGGCAAGGACCATTTTCATATTGATATGGACTACGCGTTCGTGGCTAGTGAGCCGCCCGCGCACGAAGTGGGTGAGGGTGAATCAACAAAGTTTACGTATGCTTCGAGAGCCGAGCTGGAGGCGGTCGATGGTATGTTTGGTGGTGTCCGCGAAATTGGTCTGTTTATATTCGAGGAATGTCTGCCCGATTGGGAAAGGGTCAAGCCGCCGCTGGTTTAGGAGTCTGCCAGGGCGGTAGCATCCATAACGAGGTCGCGGTACGGACGAGTGACAACATCAGACGAGCTGAGGCCAAGTGAATCTGCCAGCTGATTGATGCGTTCGTTGGCGTTTTTGTCGTGTTCGTCAGACAGGATTTCAATCTCTACGAATTGTCCGGCGTCAGTCACTTTGTCGAGAGCGACAGTTACGGAATCTTTCTTGTATTCGACACGCCGTTTTTCTACCGTACAGAGCTCTTTGGAGCCAATCGCTAACAGTAGGTCACGAGCCGTTTGTTCGTTGGTAACGGCAAGATTGGTCTCTTTTTTCCAGATTGCATGGCTATCATGCATGGCCTTTGTCGTGGGCGGTTTGTAGGTTATTTCGGTGCCTTTGTCTTCGACCCGGATGCGCAGGCACTCGCGGGTCTCCATAAAATCAACGTCCGAGCGGCTAAAGTAGGTATCTTTTTGGTACGATTTGCCAGATTCTTTGAACCCCAGGGCTTTGAGGGCAGGGATAATCGTATCGAACGAGCCAATGCTAAACTTTTTTTCGTGTTCTATCATCAGGCAATTATACCTTTTCGAACGTCACGATAAGTTTTCTGTCGGGCAGGGCGCAGCTACCAAGGACACGGTTTAGGTAATCGGAGTAATAATCGCGTTCGGCAACCACATAATGCTCGGGCGAGCTGATGACAAAGCGCTCGCTATCGCCCGTACCGGCGGTGCGCAGCAAATCAATAACCTCAGAAGTCGAACCATAGACGTATGATTCTTGGCCCTCGCGCTTCAGCCATTCTTGGTACACAGCATCTTCTTCGTGTCTGCCTGAGGCCATGGCGTAAAAGAAGCCGCATAGTTGCTCATCGATGTAGTCGTCAAACTCGGCAGCTGGCACGTAAATACCCGTGCGGTCTTCCTGAATTTCGACGGCGCTCTCGGCCCTCGATATCGAGCCTTGCTCGATGTAGATTTTCTTTTGGAATCCGTCTTCGGTGCGCACCCAGTCGGTTTCGTCATAGCGGCTTGGGTCGATTTTGAGCCCTAAGATACCGCTACGAATGACGTGGTCGCGGAAGGTAATATAGTGGCGCTGGACTTCTCTTGACAGTCCGGCAGGCATATAGCCGGCCATGCCGGCCTCACCATCTTTGCGCAAGTGCACGCGGGCTGGGTCGTAAGGGTGCGTGTCACCCTCTAGATAGTGGGGCAAGAAACGAGTCACGAACTGAGTCCATGACGCTCGCTCGTAAGATTGCTCGATGGGTGTCTGCATACTCATGTCGCACGGGTAGACATCTCGATAAAGCATGCGTCCGCCGGGTTTTGTGACACGATCCAACTCGCCCAAAGCTCGGACAAGCGCCTGTTTGCCACCACTGTAAGAAAATATCTCGTGCAGTACGGCCGAGCAGTTGACTACATCTTGTGACTCGGCCTTCAGAGGCATATGGGCGGCATCGGCGATGATCGGCCGCACAGCTGCGCCTTGTGCCCGTAGCCGTTCGGAAGCTTCGAGTAGCGTAGCTGATTGCGACGGAAAGAGTTCGAGCAGCGTGAAGCGCACACCGCTTAGGTGTCTGCCGCCACGGCTGAGCTCTTGGTCTGCCAGTCCCATAAGCGCCGCGCCGCCGCCGGGACCGATTTCGAGAACATTTACTTCTGCTTGGTCGAATTCGGTCAGGGCGTCTGTTAGCTGCCAGCTTTTTTCGTCGTAATGAAGATTAATAGACGTATCAAGGTAGGAGGGGGTGTTTTTTTCAGGACAAACCATCGTTTATGCTACCTCCGAAAACTGGCTGATATGTGATGCAACCAGGTAGAGGTGCTCGTTAAGTTCTTCCGGTGCTTTGGTAGGGTTATCGATTGGGATAACTTGTACGGACTGGAGACGAGGGTAGGGGCGTTGGGCGCCAAGTAAGCGCTCGCTCACAAAACTGACTGCGGAAACCAGGCGCTCGTTTTCGTCGAGGGTGCTCGGGTCGTACTCACTTACTAGCCCGCGGGTGTGAAGGCGGTCAAAGGTATCGGCGGCGCAAGCGCGCAAGTCCACAGCATGGGTGGCGAAGGTATCACCGATGCGTGAGCCGACATAATCATCAAAATAATCAGCGTACTGCCAAAACGCGTCGTCGTCTTTCGCGTTACGCGCCCAAACGAGGCGTTTTAAGTAAGGGTCGGAATGGACAATGACGCTGCCTTCTGTGTTGGCATGGCGGCGCGCGAGACCAAACAGACAGACGGCGATATCTTCGTAGAGCAGGGTCTTTGCTTCGGGGCTGGCGTTTTGCCCTGTGCCCGCTTCAAGCCTGTCGGTTGAGCCAACAAACTCCCGGTATATATCCGCGCTCAGCCAGTTGCGGAACTCGCTGGAGCCGATGATGAGAACATTGCCGTGTTGGCCTGAAGCGCTCTGAATATCATGCACCATACCCGCAATCATGCTTTTCCCGCAGCCGTCGGGTCCGTGTAGGGTGGTAATGGCGGCTTCACCGCTGGCATGCTTCATGACGCGTAACAATTAGAACAAATAATGTGGTGCTTACCTTAAAAAGGCAAAGCTAAACTCCTAGATGACTGGGAATTTTACGCCCCTGTATTGCTAATGTCAACAATGGTGTTATAATTATGTTAATTATATGGCAGAATTTCTCTCGCATGAAGTGACTTGGTTGGGTCAAAAATTGGCGTATGGTCGCGCCGAAAATATGGAAGCTTCTGATGCCATGCGTGAAGCGGTTGAAAACGGCAATGTCTGGCACGATAACGCCGAGTACGACGAAGTAATCGAACGCATGAAGCGCATCGACAGCACATACGGTCCGCTGGCAAACCAACTGGCAGCAGCAGAGGTGGTTGGCTACCCGGAGGCACAAGAAGAGGCGGTGGTATTAGGCAGCCTCGTCCGGCTTAAAGACGCATACGACACCTTCGATGCTTTGATTGTCGGTAATGCTAGCTTAGGTAGTAATGTGTACGAGGCAA
Source organism: uncultured Candidatus Saccharibacteria bacterium (assembly GCA_964420445.1). Classification (GTDB taxonomy): domain Bacteria; phylum Patescibacteriota; class Saccharimonadia; order Saccharimonadales; family JACDBH01; genus CAYQTN01. Next base: position 3,820 of record CAYQTN010000020.1, on the reverse strand, counting down.
TATGGCAAGAGCAAGGTAAAGACGAAGAGCTCGTACTTGTCGGCGTAGAAGCACCGATGGCAAAGGCTATGCTCGGCCAAAAGGTTGGCGCTATCGCTACATGGAGAGTCGAAACTCGCGAGTTGTCGGCTGATATCATCGGTGTTGACAATGGCTGGCTGGGTGAAGTCGCTGAGCGTTTGGTCACTGCGCCGGTAGCTGAGTCTGATACCGTACCCGTGAACGACGGCGTATAAACAGAATTTGTGTCTAAAGAAAATAAAACCCCTGTCCAAATAAAGACAGGGTTTTTGATTCTGGTAGCGGCGACTGGATTTGAACCAGTGACCCCAGGCTTATGAGTCCTGTGCTCTAACCAACTGAGCTACGCCGCCATGAAAGTCAGAGGTCAATATACCATATTCCGTATCTGTTGACCAGATTAAAGCTCCACGTTTTGCCGTATAAGATTCTTTAATGGGAGGAACAAAGGTTCAGGCAGATTGTCCTTGGTGAACCAGTCCTGCTCGACGTACTTGTCCGGTTCTTCAATTGAGGGCTCGGTCTCGTCCCAGTCGGCCTTCATGCTGATGGTTATGTAATGTTTGTTTTCTGTCTCAAAGATATCGTTGGTTAAGCCAAAGAATCGGATGTTTTTAATTTTCATACCGGTTTCTTCCATAACTTCACGGCGGGCACAGTCTTCGATGCTCTCGCCGAACTCCAAGTGGCCACCGGGAACACACCAGCTGCCCTCGCCGTGCGCGCCGAGGCGTTTGCCCATTAAGAACTTGCCCTCACGCATGACATATACTGCTACGCCGACTTTTGGTCGTTCATTCATGGCTGCCGGTACTCCTTAGCCTTTGTGCGTTCGTAATATTCGGGGCGTAAATCGTCCAGATGTCCGTGGATGGTGTCAAAAAGTTCGAGCAGTGGGGGATAGATGGTGGCTTTTTTGCGTAAGTTCTTTACGACGCGGTGGTAGCCGGAGCCATCGGCTTCCGGGTAGTAACTTGCCCACTCTGAGCCTTCGCCGGTAATGCGCACCAAGGCACCCATGATTTTATCGGCGGCATAGACGAATCTACTTTCTTCATCGTTACGCGCTTCATAGCGCTCAATGTATTCGGCAATCCAGGGTGCATGGCGCAAGTATTTGTCTTTGATAAGCAAAAACGCTTCGTGCTCTTTATCTACTTTTGCTTGCAGCTCGGCGTCACTGGCGCGGACCGATGTGTCACCGGCGTGGACTTCGACTAAATCGTGTACCAGCGCGTACTTTGCAATCAAGCCGCTATCGAGGTTGAGGTGCATTCGCTCGGCGAGCGTGATGGCAATCATGGCCAGTGTATAGGCGTGTTCGCCGTCGGTTTCGTCACGCTCGGGTTCGGTTGGAAAGGGCATATCGCGTCGGATTTTCATGAACGGGACAATAAGGTTGGCGTATAAATCCAACACCTCACGCATTAGCGTTTCGCTACTTGGCACCTTATTCATGACTGTAGTTTATACCAACTGCATAATCTCGGCATTGGGTATGGGATGCGGATGTGAGAAAGGGAACTCCGACGAAATATGATGCCGAAGTGCCCGACCTAATGCGCCGTGGCTTACAACCAGCACGTTGTCGTACTCGAGGCTTTCAATAAAATCGAGCGCTAGCCGTGCCCGAGATAACAGGTTGCCTGATGTCTCTACGTCTGCAAAACCGTCTACGTTGACATCAAGCGACCATGGCTGTCCCTCTAGGCTGCCGAAGTCACGCTCTATTAGGAGGCTGTTCAGCTCTATATCACTAGCGGGATAACCGATTTCACGAGCGATAATACGAGCCGTCTCATGCGCACGATCCAGCGGCGAGCAGACGATATGATCGATACTAAGGTCTTTCGCTTTTTTGCCAGCGGCTTTCGCCTGTGCGCGTCCTTCATCTGTCAGTGGGGTATTGGACGCCCCTGCGAATACACCTTGTAAGTTCATTTCACTAAGGCCATGGCGGATAAAATACAAGCGTTTCATTGCTTCATAGCTTAAAATAACGCTCATGGATATTGCAAAAACAATTAAGCTCGATCCCGGACATTACGTTGTGGCTGTCAGCGGCGGGGTTGATTCAGTAGCCTTGCTTGATTTGTTGGTGCGCCACGCCGAAGCCCATGGTGGCAAGAAGCACCGCTTTGTTGTCGCGCACTTTGATCATGGTATCCGTGATGTTTCGCATCTTGACCGTCTGCTGGTGCATGAGATTGCCGGCGCGCACAAGCTGCCGTTCGTGTATGAAGAAGGCGCGCTTGGGCCTGACGCGAGCGAGGCCGAAGCCCGTGACGCTCGCTACGCGTTCTTGCGTAAAGTTCAACGGCACGCCAACGCCCAAGGCATTATTACGGCGCATCATCTGGACGACACGATTGAGACGGCTGTTATTAATCTCATGCGCGGCACCGGTCGCAAGGGGCTGTCGTCGCTTAAGTCGAACCGAGAGGTTATTCGGCCACTGCTGCACGTGCCAAAAACTCACCTAAAAGCATATGCCGAAGCCAATGGACTGACATGGCACGAAGACAGCACCAACCAGAACCAAGACTATAAGCGCAACTATGTGCGTCACACTATACTGCCAAAACTAAAAGCCAAATCACCGGCTGATTATCACAAGCTGGTAACACTACTAAGACGACAACGCGAGATAAACCACGCCATCGACCAACAGCTAGAGACAATCTTGCACCTGCAACCGAGCCGCCGGCAATTACGTCGGCTGGATGTATCACTGCTCCCGTACAAGGTGGCATGCGAACTGGTGGCCGAATGGCTGCGCCAGAATGGCAAGCGCGGTTTTAATCGTTGGCTTGTCGAAAGACTGACAATTGCCATCCGGACGGCACGTCCGGACACCGAACTCTTGCTTGATTCGAAGGCCAAGGTTGCTTTCGGCAAGGACGCAGTCGAGTTTATAGCTGTGTAAATCACTAGCTCGACGCCACAGCCATCTGTATAATAGGGAGCACTATGGAGAAAAAACCGTTTCGACCCAAAAAACCGAGTCCCGGCAACAATCGCCGCAATTTTAAGAACATCGGATTCGTTGCCATGTTGCTGCTTATTGCAGCCGTGGTGTATGCCGCCTATAACCAACCGACTCAGCTCGAGCAGCTGCCGTACAGCCAAGTTGTCGCTGAAGCCAACGAAGGCAAATACGAGAAACTAACAATTGCCGGCTCAAAAGTCGAAGTCACTAAGCAGGGTGAAGACCAGGCTAGTTTACTATCGCAAAAAGATCCCAATTCGACGCTTGCCGAAGACGGTATTGATGCCAGCAAAGTCACCGTAGAATATGAGACTCCTGCTGAAGGCGGTAGTTTGTGGGCTCAGCTGGGCATATCCTTACTTCCAGTTATCTTAATCGGATTTATCTTGTTCTTTATGCTTCGCTCGGCTCAAGGCCAGGGTAATCAGGCTATGAGTTTCGGCAAGAGCCGCGCCCGCCTGTATGGTAACGAAAAAGACAAGGTTACCTTCAAAGATATCGCAGGCTCAGATGAAGCGAAGCAAGACCTGCAAGAAGTTGTTGAGTTCTTGAAGTACCCGAAGAAGTTCGAATCGGTAGGCGCTAAGATTCCAAAAGGCGTGTTATTGGTCGGCCCTCCCGGTACCGGTAAGACCATGCTGGCCCGCGCCGTTGCGGGCGAGGCTAATACGCCGTTCTTCAGTATCTCGGGCTCCGAGTTTGTTGAAATGTTTGTCGGTGTCGGCGCGTCGCGTGTCCGTGACTTGTTTGCCAAAGCAAAAAAGAACGCACCGTGCATCATCTTTGTTGATGAAATCTATGCCGTCGGCC
>CAYQTN010000019.1:7097-8702 GCA_964420445.1 uncultured Candidatus Saccharibacteria bacterium | reverse complement strand
GATACGCATGACGCGGGCGCTAAGGCCAGATGGTATCTCGTGGCCGTTCGACAGCGCAGGGAAGCCGAGCAATAGGCTTGAGCTGCTGACAAGCGTGAATAAGTTGGAACATACCGATGCACACGACGCATTAAGTGACGTCATGGCTACTATTGCCGTCGCACGGTTGATTCGCAACAAACAGACAAAGCTCTTCGACTTTCTACTGGGCATGAGGCACAAACAAGAAGTGAAGAAGTTTATAGCAGCGCATCCCTTCTTCCTCTACGCGAGCGGCAAGTACGCCAGCGTGTATCAGAAAACTACCGTGGTGCAGACACTGGGTGATCATCCCGCTAAACAAGGTGTGCTGGTGTATGATCTTCGTACCGACCCGGATGTACTGAAGGCTATGACTTCTGCGGAGCTCGCCAAAGCTTGGACGGAGCGTGTTGAGGACGAAACAAAACGGTTCCCAGTCAAAACACTGCAATTTAATCGTTGCCCGGCAATCGCACCCGTAGAAGTACTAAAGGCCGGCGGTGCGGACGGCATATCTTTGGAGATGGACAAGATTGAGGACAATCGGCGCAGGCTTGCGGATCATCCAGATCTTTATGATCGCCTGCTTGATGCGTTAAAACTACTAGATAAACAACGCCAACCGGGAATGCTTGCCGACCGGCAGGAAGTCGATACGCAGCTGTACGATGGGTTTTTTGACGACCAAGACAGGACGGCTATGTCGGTGGTGCGTGCGGCCGAGCCGGATGAAGTCGGGTCGTTAGACATTACGTTTCAGGACGACAGGCTAAACGAACTACTGCCACTTTATAAGGCGCGTAATTTCCTAGACATACTGACTACCGAAGAGCGTGAGCAATGGGAGGCATTTCGCTTTCATAAGCTTATGGACGGCGGCCAAAAAAGTTTAGCTAGCAAATTCTTTACAAGACTTGGCGAGTTGGCTGCACGGCCGGGTCTCACTTCTGAGCAGCAGTATCTTCTGCAGGAACTGCAATTATACGGCGAGAGTATTTTGCCGAGCCCGGATCTTTAGCGCCTTCGGCAAAGTATAGTGGAGCGTCTGGACAAACTTACGCTTGGAGATGCGATACTCGATGTATCCGACAGCAAAGAGTGCCGCCAGCATGACAACAACACCAGCCATGTACTGGATGAAGTTAATCTGAATCGATGTACCCGGGACGTATCCCAGAACAATAAAGTTGAGCATGCGCACCACCTCTGTTATTTATGCGCATTGTAGTACATAATTAACTAATTGTCAATTATATTCTTTAAATTACTTATGCTTGCGGCGGGTTACGAGGTCGGCAATCTTATCGAATCTATCCCGATTGAACAAGATAACTACTAAGCTGGAAGTCACTAGTATGGTCCCGGCAGCAACAATAATCCGATTTACCGAGGTGAACGCTATATACAGGCCCACTCCGATGGTAATCGTAGCGACGGCGTCGTATGTGTGCCGAATAGCAGGGTTGTTGGGGAAAATAATGGCCTTAATTGTTTTGCCCCTGTATTTAACCGTTTCTATCCATCGCTCCGCCCAATCGTGGTTGACGGCTAGAAAACTCAGTCCGAGAATAAGCAAAGGGATGC
>CAYQTN010000019.1:0-7087 GCA_964420445.1 uncultured Candidatus Saccharibacteria bacterium | reverse complement strand
CCCCGGGTCCCGGCAGCCACCCGAAAAGTACGACGCCAATGAAACACAGCACCGCCAAACTATCAAACAGAATAACTTTCGCGTATTTTTTTATGCCGTTCATGTAGGTGTAGTATAGCAGTCGGGGCAAAGGTGTTATTTCACAACACCCGGTTGAATTTGGCCGATGCTACAATAAGCGTAATCAAGAAGTTGCAGAATGGTGTATAAATGAGCGATCTTCCTCGGAATGTAGGCATAGGCTTTGAACTGCATGTAAACGCAGCCTCGCGGGCTTTCAATCTGCTGTACGAGCGCATGTCGGGCCTGCAACTCAACCTTGCCGAGCGAAGTGGTGTACACGTCACATTAATTGATAGTGACGAAGCCATGTTTCCGATACGCTCAATCCGTGACCAAGCTGCCTTAGACGAGGCGCGGGCAAGCGGCGGCGAATATCTATCCGAAGCAATAGGTGACGGTTTTGTTCTCACTCCGGAATCACCCTTTTTGGCTACGTACGGGCACAAGAACCGTTCGGTGGGAATCCGAATCGCCGAGACCGACATGCTGGAAGGCATCCGTCGGACGTTAGGAGAAATTATCCACGATAAAACCGGCGAGACGATTTCGACTGCCCGGCCATTTGACCCGCACGCCACTATTGGAACAAAATCCCGTCAGAAGTCGGTAAAAACCGGAGCAGAGTTTAACCCGCAAGCCCGCTACGGCGTACCCAGGAAGCTCCATGTTGACGGTTTTAATATCACAGAGCGTGTCGAACAAGAGCCGTCTGTCAGCAGCCGTGCCCGCCAGTCGAAATACCGCGGCAACTACGTCTATGTGCCACGGAGCTTGCGGTCTTAAGGCTTAATCCACTGGCTTATATCGGATTTTTCAGGTATAATCTTCCCGTTTATGGCGGATAATATTGAAATCAAGGGAGCACGAGAGCATAACCTAAAGAACGTCGATTTGACGATTCCGCGGAACAAGCTTGTAGTCATTACCGGTCTGAGTGGATCAGGTAAATCAAGCTTGGCTTTTGATACGATTTACGCCGAGGGTCAGCGCCGCTATGTGGAATCTTTGAGCAGCTATGCTCGCCAGTTTCTTGGAATTATGGAAAAACCGGATGTTGACCAGATTGACGGTCTTAGTCCGGCTATCTCGATTGACCAAAAGTCTACATCGCGCAACCCTCGCAGTACCGTCGCCACCGTTACGGAAATTTATGATTATCTTCGTTTGTTGTTTGCCCGTATCGGCGTGCCGCATTGTCCGGTATGCGGTAATGCGGTAACGCGCCAGACAACACAGAACATCATCGAGCAGATTGCAAAATTACCGATAAGCGCAAAGTTGATAGTTTTGGCACCGGTGGTCATGGATAAAAAGGGCGCCTTTGAACATATACCAGAACAATTTATGCGGCTGGGCTTTGCCCGCGCCCGCGTAGATGGCGTTATTTACGCGCTTGACGAATTCCCGACTCTGGACAAGAACTATAAACACAAGATAGAGATTGTTGTTGACCGTTTAGTGAACGATGACGATAGCCGCTCGCGACTTGCGCAGAGTGTCGAAACCGCGCTTGATCTGGCGGATGGGAAGCTCATGGTGCACCACGCAGATACTGAGGCTGACACCATTTATTCACTACGTTACGCGTGTGTTGACCACCCCGATGTAGCCATACCAGAGCTCGAACCGCGTACATTTAGTTTCAACTCTCCACACGGAGCCTGCCCGGTATGTACCGGACTGGGCAACCGCCTTGAAGTCGATCCTGAGCTCGTCATTCCTAACGGCCGGCTGACAATTGCCGAAGGCGCGATACGGCCGTTTAATCGTATAAATGTCGACGCTTGGTATATGCGTAAGATGCAAGCCGTCGCTGACGCATACGGGTTTAGTCTTCACGCCCCAACCGGAGAGCTCAAGCCGGAACATTTGCAGATGCTGCTGTACGGAACCGGTACTCAGACATATCGAGTGGCCTTAGGACCAGGCCGCAGTTTTGAGACGACTTATGAGGGAGTGATTCCAAATCTTGAGCGCCGCCACAAAGAAACCGAAAGTGATTTTATACGACGTGACATTGAGCGTTTCATGCAGGAACGCCCGTGCGCAGCTTGCAAGGGTCGCCGGCTCAAACCTGAAGTGCTTGCCGTGACGGTCAATAATCTTTCCATAATGGATATTTGCGAACTGTCTATCGATGATGCCATCGACTTATTCAAAAAGATGAAACTCAGCGCTAAAGAAGCGCATATCGCCGAGCAGATTTGTAAAGAGATAAACTCCAGGCTGAAATTCATGCAAGATGTGGGGCTTAATTACCTCAACCTCGCTCGCAGTGCCGTTTCACTGAGCGGTGGTGAAGCGCAGCGTATCCGGCTAGCGACACAAATCGGGTCGGGGTTGATGGGTGTCTTGTACGTCTTGGATGAACCTTCGATTGGGCTGCACCAGCGCGATAACGAGCGTCTCATAAAAACACTGAAACATCTGCGCGATCTAGGTAATACCGTGATAGTTGTCGAGCACGATGAAGATACCATCCGAACCGCCGATTATCTCATCGATATCGGCCCGGGCGCGGGTATCCACGGGGGCGAAATCGTCGCTACCGGACTCCCCGAAGAGGTCACGAAGGTAGAGGGTAGTATTACGGGTCAATTCTTGCGTGGCGCAGATAGTATTCCGCTGCCGAAAAAGCGCCGTAAGGGCAATGGCAAATCGCTGAGCATCAAAGGCGCGCGCGAGAATAACCTAAAGAACGTCGATGTCGACATTCCGCTCGGTCAGTTGGTAGTAGTAAGTGGGGTCAGCGGTTCGGGCAAGTCGAGTCTGATAAACGACATCTTAGCCAAAGAGCTCCAGGCGCGTCTTATGCGAGCAAACTTAGTACCGGGCCGGCATGATGATATTGAAGGCATCGAAGAACTTGATAAGGCAATCGTTATTGACCAGTCTCCTATTGGTCGCACCCCCCGTTCCAATCCTGCTACCTACACCGGATTATTCACGCCAATACGGGAACTCTTCGCGAGTACGCCAGAAGCGAAAATTCGGGGCTATAAAGCCGGACGCTTTAGTTTTAATGTCAAAGGTGGGCGCTGTGAAAACTGCTCAGGGGACGGCATCATTAAGATAGAAATGCACTTTCTGCCGGACGTCTACGTCCCGTGCGAAGTATGTCATGGCAAGCGTTATAACCGCGAGGCACTGGAGATCCACTATAAAGGCAAAACTATTAGCGATGTGCTCGAAATGACGGTTGAAACAGCTTTGGAGTTCTTTGAAAACATGCCAACGATTGCGAAAAAGTTGCAAACATTGGTAGACGTTGGCCTTGGTTATATCGGGCTTGGCCAGCCGGCAACAACATTGAGTGGTGGTGAGGCGCAGCGCATAAAGCTGGCGACCGAGTTGTCGCGTCGGGCCACCGGTCGGACACTCTACATCTTAGATGAACCAACGACCGGACTGCATATGGCTGATGTTAAAAAGCTACTTGAGGTATTGCACGCATTGGTAGACACGGGTAATTCGATGGTAATAATCGAACACAACCTCGATGTCGTTAAGTCTGCCGACTGGGTTATCGACATGGGTCCCGAGGGCGGTGATAAAGGCGGCACAATTGTTGCAACAGGTACGCCTGAGGCGGTTTCGAAGGTCGCTAGCAGCTACACGGGCCAGTTTCTCAAACGTTTGCTGGCGTCAGCTAAGCCTTAGTGTACGCGGATTCCGCCAATGTTCCTCGTTAATCTGTTATAATAAACGTTACAGTAATGTCTAAAAAGAGGTAATTCATGAGCAGCGATACTATAACGCTGAAATTGACCGAGCGGAAAGAGATGGGCAAAGCGGCAAAAGCCCTTCGTCGTAGCGGCTTTGTTCCGGCAAATATATACGAGCGAGGAAAGCCGTCCACGGCTGTAAGCGCGCCGTTTGTTGATATCACCAAAGTTTACGCCGCAGCAGGCAAGCATCATCCGGTACAGCTTGATGTTGAGGGCAAGAAGCACCTCGCGATGATTAAGGACGTGGATATCGATCCGGTACGAAATACGTTGCTTCACGTTGCATTTCACGCCGTCAACAAGAACGAGACTGTGGTAGCCGAGATCCCTGTCCGCATAGAAGGTGAAATTCCCGCTGAGCGACAGAGCCTCAGGGTTTTGCATACACTTGATACTGTTGAAGTTGAGGCGTTGCCGAACAGTCTGCCCGACGAGCTATTTGTCGACGGTTCGAAATTGGTAGAGATAGGCGACAAGGTATCTGTTTCCGACCTGAAAGTTCCAAAAGACGTCAAAGTCATGACGGATCCTGAGCAGACAATCGCAGTGGTTGAAGAACCAAAGGATCAGATTGCCGCAGCAGCAGCTGAAGAAGACGAAGAAGATACCCAAGCCGCCGATGTCCCAAGTGACAAGGGCACCAGCGAAGGCGAAGTCGAAGTTCCTGAAGATAATTAAACTTTGAAGTTCCTTAAATACAGCCGCGGGTTTACTCGCGGCTGTATTTATTCCTCTAAGAACCCGCCCGACTGGTGCTGCCAAAGTTTGGCATAGGTACCATTCTTGGCAATGAGTTCTTTGTGACTGCCTTCTTCGACAATCTTGCCATGTTCAAGAACGACGATACGATCCATTCTCTGAATCGTGCTCAGCCGGTGAGCGATGACAATGGCCGTTCTGCCTTCCATGAGTGTCCACAGAGCTTCCTGAATCAGCACTTCACTTTCTGAATCGAGAGCTGAAGTTGCTTCGTCCAAAACAAGTATTGGCGCATTCTTTAGCAGGGCTCTTGCAATCGCGATGCGTTGGCGCTGACCACCAGATAGCTTAACGCCGCGCTCACCAACAAGCGTTTCGTATCCTTTCGGCAAGGATTCGACAAATTCGCCTGCATTCGCCATTTTTGCGACAGCCTTAATTTGTTCCATCGGTGCGTCAGAATCACCGTAAGAAATGTTCTCGGCAATTGTACGATGAAAGAGCAGGGGTTCTTGTGGTACGTAGGCGATGTGAGCACGTAAATCGTCTTGTTTGAGCCTGCTAATATCCTGGCCGTCAACCGATATGACACCAGACTGGATATCTGAGTAACGCAAAAGTAGCTTGGTTAACGAAGTCTTTCCAGAGCCGGAATGCCCGACAAAACCAACTTTTTCGCCCGGTTTGATGCGTAAGTTTAGTTTACTGAAAAGCGGTTCACTGCCTTCATCGTGGCCAAACGTAACATTATCAAACGTTATCTTTCCGCTCGTAATACGAGGATGTAATGGCTCTTTGGCGTCTTCGACATCCGGTTCCGTCATGAGCGTCCGAATACCATCTTGGGCGTCGCCAAGCGCTCGGTTGTATTGGCGTAGCGTGTTTTGACCGAACTCCCATAGCCGGTCGACGATATTATTTGTGTAGGTTAGTACCAAGAATACCGTAGCAATATCGGCTTTGAACACAACCACACTGGCGATTGCCATGGTGAGCGCCAGCACATCTATGACGCTGGTTACGGTGCCGAAGTAGGCGTCTTTAATAGTTGCGGCTCGCATTAAAGCCATAGTTCGGGAGCGTGTCCGCTCGGTCGCAATCGCAAAGCGCTTTTCTTCTTGGTGTGATGTGGCAAAGCTTTTTACCGCCATGATGTTGGTAATCATGTCTGCCAGTACGCCGGTTTGTTTGTTCTGAGCCTTAGCTTCGAGCGCGTTTAACACTCGGATTTTTCGAGTCGCAAAGACGGCGCTGAGCACGTAAATGACAGACAGTATACTGAGCAGCAGTACATACAACGGCGCTTTTGGTGCCAGAATGATAACCGTTATAACAAAAGTTACCAGTAGCCCAAAAACTTGAAACACAGTTGTGTCTGCAATTCGGACATAGGCACCAGCCAGCTTGTTTGTCTGCGATACCAACGAACCACCAAAGCTATTGGCGTGAAAGTTGGCGCTTAAGCGTGTGAGATGCGAAAACGTCTCTTGGTAAATGTCGCGCATAACCAGGCCTTCAAGACGCCAAATCAATATGATGATGACTCGCCATGCCACAATACCGGTAAAGCCGATGAGGGCGGCGTAGAGCAGAATATCGCTACCGAAACTGCCCCAAATATCGTTTTGCTCGAAGTCTCCCCGGCTGAGCCGGTCAAGTATGTTGGCGGCAATTAGCGGCGGCAAAAAATACCGCAGCAGCTGGTTTACAGGTACGGCAATAATAAGCCCGATAACATAACCGGGATAACGCCATGCTTTGCGCCAAAAATAGCGAAAGGTGTCTTTGTTGGGTGTTTTAGATGACATAACCACGGCTCCTCCTTCTTTATGGCCGCGCGTGTAATAGGTAAAGTAACGTTTGTTTTAAACGTGTTTGTTTTTAATTGTTTTTTGCCGCCTCAATTAGTAATAAACGTGTGAGTGATAGTATAACTTAAACCATATGCGCGTGACAATAGTGTAATTTCATTTTATACTAGTAAGCTGATGGAAAAGATAATTCTTTATTACAAATTCGTGCCCATAACCGATGTCGAAACAGTTATGCACTGGCAGCGCGCACTCTGTGAAAAGCTGGGCTTGAAGGGGCGAATCCTTATAAGCAAGCACGGTATCAACGGCACATTGGGTGGGGAGCTGAAGAGTCTCAAGTACTACACGCGGGAGATGAAAACACATAGTTTATTCGACGGCATAACCTATAAATGGAGCGATGGTCAGAAAGACCATTTTCCGAAACTCAAAGTGAAAGTGAAGGACGAAATCGTTGCTTTTGACGTGGGAGACGAGCTGGAAGTTAATCATAAGGGTGTTGTTGGCGGTGGTAAACACTTAAAACCAAAGGCGCTTCACAAGCTCGTAGAAGACCGGGGTGACGACGTCATTTTTTATGACGGCCGTAATATGTATGAGGCGCAAATCGGCCGATTTAAAAACACCATTATCCCAAACGTTAAAACTAGCCGTGATTTTAAAGAAGATATTGAGAACGGTGAGATAAGTAAGCATAAAGATAAGCCGATTGTTACCTATTGCACAGGTGGTATCCGCTGCGAAATTTTAAGTTCGATGATGAAAAAGCGTGGTTACAAAGAG
>CAYQTN010000018.1:0-9001 GCA_964420445.1 uncultured Candidatus Saccharibacteria bacterium | reverse complement strand
GCGCGTACCAATGATTGCACGTCACTGCTATCAACAGGGTGTACGACTAATTCAGGACGTATCTCGAATAAAGACGCGTCGTGGCTATAGGTGTCTTTGGTAGCGGCCGAGTCATCGGTCTCACCTTTAAATCCGGCTGCCCGCAGGTTACTAATAAATTTTTGCATAATCGCTTACGCTTAAGCTTACCTAAACTTAACCGCTTCTGACAAGCCCTTATGCTTTTTGCCGATGTATCTGTATAATGCTCAGTAATATAACCATAAACATCAAGCAAGAATGCGAAAACAAGAAGTTCTCATCGTGGGCGGCGGTTTTGGCGGCGTAAAAGCAGCGCTAGGGCTTGCCCATCACCCCTCGTTCCATGTGACGCTTGTTTCTAACAAGCCGTTTTTTGAGTATTACCCGATGATGTACCACACCGCCACCGGCGGTAGTAAAGTGGTTTCCACTATCCCCTTAGGTGAGTTGTTCGCCGATAAGCGTATCGAGATTATTATCGGCTCAGCCGAAAAGTTAGACCGCGCCAAAAAAACGCTCAAGCTGCAATCGGGCGCCAAACTGGAATACGACATTCTTATCCTTGCGCTCGGCAATGTCACCAATTACTTCGGTATCCCCGGCATGAAAGAGTACTCGTTCGGCATCAAATCTCTGCATGACGCCGAGGAGCTCAAAGCCCATCTTCACAAGACCATTATCGATAAGAAAAGCCTGGACGAGCACTTTATTGTTATTGGCGGCGGCCCGACAGGGGTTGAGACGGCTGGCGCCTTGCCCGGCTATATCCGTTACCTGATGAAACAGCATGGTATTCGTGCCAGCAAAAAGATACATGTCGATTTGGTTGAAGCAGCGCCTCGGCTGATGCCACGCATGCCTGAAAGCGTTTCGCGTGCGCTCGCCCGGCGTTTACGTAAACTAGGCGTAAAGCTGTACTTTGGTCGCCCCGTCCAAGCCGAAACCGCCGATACATTGCTACTCGACGGCAAACCCATCCGCAGCCACACCGTCATCTGGACGGCGGGCATTGCCAACAACCCGTTTTTTGCCGAGAACAAATTTGTCTTAAGTCCAAACGGCCGCGTTCAGGTAGACAAGCTCATGCAAGCGTGGCCCGGTATCTTTGTAATCGGCGATAACGCCGACACTCCTTACACCGGCATGGCCCAAACGGCACTGCATGACGCTCATTTTGTTACCAACAACCTCAAACGCCACGCCGCAGGCAAACGCCCCCACGCTTACAAGGCTAAAAAACCCGTCTACGTTACGCCGGCGGGAAAGAACTGGGCGATTGTAGTCTGGGGCAAGCTGCATTTTTACGGCTGGCTCGGTTGGACGCTCAGGCGCGCCGCCGATTGGATTGGCTACCGCGACATCGAACCATGGTGGAAGGCAACTGACCGCCTTATGGCAGATCGCATCCGCGAAGACAACTGCCTATTGTGTGCTACCAAAGTCGCCGCCCTCGATGACTAATGCTCCATATATCAAACCTATAGTCCGTACAACACGAACGCAAGCATAAAGTAGAGCGCGAACATACCGATAAGAATGGCGAGACCGATTTTTAATGGTCGATAAGGACTTTTACTATTCGATGGTTCATCATATGGAGTAAACTGCTTGACCTCAGGCTGTTCTTGCTTAAGATCATAGACTGGGTTATAAGGTATATCGTCTGAGCCACCTTTAACAAACCGATTCTTAACAGACCATAATCCGCCAACGATAGCTGCAAAAATAGCTAAAGGCAAACCGAATATCACTATCATTAGTAGCAGGGCTTCAGGAGCTGATGGCTCAAACCCTGCGAAGTATTCCATGGGAGTGATTATATCAGATAGGCGTTAAGGCAAGTATTGACTTTTCAATTAAAGAGTGATATAATGTAATTATAGGCATGAAAAAGCCCCCGAGTTATCCGGGGGCTTTTCGTTTCAGTAGTCTACTATTTCTTGTCTTCGTGCCGAGGAGACTGGTGATGTGCCGCACCCTTGTACTTGTCCCGGACTGCAAACAGCAGGTAGAAAATGACCGCCGATACAATCAAGTTCCAGAGCAGGCTGCCAAGACCACCGCGACCGTCATAGAACATCGTTACAACAGCGTAAACCACATTAATAAGCCCCGCCAAGAACAGTAGGTCCCAGCCGCCTTTTTCACGCCTCTTCAGTTTTGGATACGCCAATAGTAAAATGACCGCGTCTACAATCAGTGTTATCAAACCGATCCATACCCAGAGGGTTAGACGTTCGTTAACTCCGTCACCACCGTATGCACGAGAGACTTCGTTAAAGTACTGCACTAGTTCGCTCGCCGAGCGAGCCCAATTCCAGAGCCACCAAGCTGCCAACAGCTGCAGAACACCACCGATCAATGCCAACCACGGCCAAATTGATACAACTGTTTCTTTGCTGCTGTCGGATAATTTTGGCGCCCCCTTAAACAGGTCGGCCATCTTAGTCTCGAGCTTATGTAATGCGTTCATCTCCTGAATTGCCCTCCTTATATTGCTTCTTGTATTCCAGCATAGTCCTGTAGCCCGACTACAGCAAGCGGTTTCTGTTTCACTGCCGCTTCTAGACAAGCAACATCGCGTCACCAAAAGAGTAGAAGCGGTACTTGTTATCAATAGCGTGTTGGTATATTCGCTGGAGTTCTTGTGCAGCAATCGGTTCGCTAAGACCTTTTTTATCGGCGATAAAAGCCGCCACCAGCATCAGCAAACTGGTGCTGGGTAAATGAAAGTTTGTAATAACCGAGTCAACCGCTTTGAATGTATAGCCTGGGCGGATGAAAATATCCGTTGGGCGAGCGGTCGCTTGTACCATACCATCTTGGGCCGTAGCACTCTCTAGTGAACGGATGGTAGTGGTGCCAACAGCGGTAACATGCTTCGCCTCATTAATAACTTTGGCTGCATCTTCACTAATATGAAACCACTCTTCGTGTAGCCGGCCGGTTTTTATATGCTCGTCAGTTAGTTTGGCAAATGTGCCTAGGCCCACATGTAACGTGACGCGGGCTATCTGATGAGACGCGGCAATCGTATCTAAAAGCTTAGGTGTAAAATGTAGGCCGGCCGTTGGTGCCGCCAAACTACCGGGCGGCTTGGCATAAATTGTCTGATATTCATCCGCTAGCGAATCGTCTTGGGCAATATACGGTGGCAAGGGAATATGCTCGTAGGCTTTTAGCCGCCTATCGTCATGTGGCACGCTTAGGCGCAGGGTACGGATACCATCGGTGTCAACGGAGATTACGTGGGCAGACAACCAATCAGTTAGTTGCACGATGGCGCCCAACTTAAAGCGCCGGCCGGGGCGAACCACCGCCCGCACCGTTCTATCATCGGTCTTTTGTAATACAAATAACTCCGTCTTGCCGTCATCAAACAGCCATCGGCACTGCTCGACTTTGCTGTCGTTAACAGCTAACACACTGCTGTCTGGCAAATACTTCGGCAAGTTGTAAAACACCTCGTCGGTTATTGAGCCATCTGCAAGGCTGTACACCAGCAGGCGGGCGTGGTCGCGCGGGTGGGCCGGCGTCTGGGCAATCAGCTCCTCAGGCAGATCAAATTGATATAGTTCAGTTTCAGGCATCGAAAGTTAATAGTAACAGGCTAGAGCCGAGGGCGAAATCAGCTATTTTGTCTTAACGGCAACCCTCTTCGGAGCTGGCAGCTCCTTGAACGGTACCGTTACTTTCAAAACGCCGTCTTGCATTCGGGCCTCGACCGCGTCTTCATCAGCCGCCTCCGGTAAACGAATTCGTCGATAGAAACTGCTGCTCGTCTCACGTACCACGTACTTTTTTTTCTTGTCTTCTTCTTTTTCGTGCTTTTCGGCGCTTACTTCAAGTACACCATTATCGATGTGTATGTTCACATCCTTGTCCGTAAAGTTTGGCAGATGAGCTTCAACCACCAACTGTTTGTCATTGTCAGTGTATATGTCCGTCATCGGCATCTGCAGACCCTTGATTGGCGTAAACCAGTCATCGCCAAAAAATTGTTTCTGTAAAGCCTGCATCTCTGCAAACGGATCAAAACGTACTATTTTGTTCATTGTAATCCTCCTTTACTTGTTACTTTTTAGCGGGGTTCTACCCCTGTTATTATTATAATTCTCTGGCACTCGTTAGTCAAGAGTGCTAACATACTATACACATACATAAGGAGTTTTTTATGAAAGACCAATCAGTCGTAAACTTCAACGTTAACCCGGACAAAACACCTGTCCTCGCCGTCGATGGCTACCTTATCGGCTCCAGCGATAACTACCTCACCCTTAGCTTTGCGCAGGCCATCCCAGGTGAGGGCAACCAGCAGCAAATTGTATCACGCGTCGCCATGAACCCTAAGCAGGCCAAAGAATTCCTAAGTAAGCTCAACGACCACATCCAGAAGTTCGAAGTCTAGGCACCTCCGATTCTTCTGGAAGCGCTTTCGAATCAAGAACTAGCTTGCATGAGTTGTATCACGGGGTTATGATGAGCGGTCCGTTTGTATAAACTTACGGGCAGAACAGGTACAATACAGCACGTGAGCACTGAAGCGTTTAAACTAAACCAAGGCCAGCAACAGGTAGTCGACCACCCCGAAGGGCCGCTACTGGTGGTGGCTGGAGCCGGTACTGGCAAGACCAGCGTTATCATTGAAAAAATTGGTCGTTTGCTTGACGACGGCGTCGCTCCATCGGCCATACTGGCCGTTACGTTTACCGAAAAGGCCGCCGCCGAAATGCTAGACCGCTTGCTGTTAAGCCGTAGCGGCATGTTGCCAGAGCTACCCATTCTGACCTTTAACGGCTATGGCCACAGTATCTTGCAAGAATTCGGTGTGCATATCGGCCTGTCCAGCTCATTCCGGTTGTTAAGCGAACAGGGGCGCATCGTCTTTTTCCGCGAGCGCGTCGATCAGTTCAGCCTCGATTATTTCTTACCCATTTCGGGCCTGCCCGACAACACCGTCAAAGATATTCTTAACTACTTTGGCCAACTCAAACAAAATCTGGTTACCCCCGAGGCGTATGTCGAGTACTCGGGTAATTTGCCAGAGGCCGATGAAGCCGACAAGTTAGAAAAAACCATGCACCAAGAGCTGGCCGATACTTTTGTCAAATACACGGCGCTCTGCCGGGCCGAGAACGTCATCGACTACGACGACCAAATATTCTTAGCGATTCAATTGCTCGAGCAGCGGCCAAATATTAGACGCCAGCTACAAGAACGCTACCAGACGATTTTTGTCGACGAGTTCCAAGACACCAACCCTATGCAATCGCGCCTGATAGACCTTATTGTTGGCAAAGACCAAAACATTATTGTCGTTGGTGATGATGACCAAGCCATCTATGGTTGGCGCGGCGCCACGCTGTCCAATATTCTCGGCTTTAAGGACAAGTACCCTACGGCGGCAGAGGTGGCGCTGACAGAGAATTATCGCAGTTCGCAGGCCATCCTGGACGCCTCGTACCAGCTTATCCAGCACAACAATCCCGACCGTCTCGAAGCCAGCTTAGGTCTCAGCAAGCGGCTCACTGGCACCACTGCGGGCAACCCGCCGCAACTCGTGCGCTTAGCCGATCCGGAAGCAGAGGTCGACTGGCTGGCCGACGATATCGCCGGGCGCATCAGCCGCGGCGAAGAGCCGGGTAGTATTGCGGTTTTGGTACGCGGCAACGCATACGCGGCCAAAGTACACGAGGCTCTTAGCATTAATGACGTGCCGCACCGCGTAGTCGGTCAAAACCCCGATTTATACACCCGGCCGGTGGTGCGCATGATGATAGAGCTCATCCGGACAATTGCCGACCCAAGCAACACCGCCAGTCTGCACCATACACTCGCCAGCCCGCTGTTCCGTATCCCAAACAATTTGTTGGCGCCGTTCGTTAAGCAAGCCCGCTATGAACACGCCGACTTCGAAGCCTTACTGCAAGCTTCCGAACACCCGAAAGCGGTAAAGGCTCTGGCGCTCATCAACTCTTGGCGCGACCATGCCGCTACTATGCCGGTTGGTAACCTCGTCTGGCAGGCCTTATTGGAGTCCGGCTACAAGGACCAGCTGTTCGAGTCTATCCAATCGGGCGACAACCTCACCGCCGAGCCATCGCACATAAAGCAGTTCTTTAAATCTTTAGGCGAGTTCCAGCGTATCACCATCCAACCTACGGCCGCGCAGTATCTACTGTCATTGCCGGCGCTGTCAGCTGCGGGCGAAAATACCGATGACACACTCGATATTTCCGCCGATAGCGTCACCGTCTCGACCATCCATAAAGCCAAAGGTCTCGAATGGGACACCGTTTACGTGCCGCGACTCAATGAGCGCGCGTTTCCTTTGCAAAGTAATTCCCGCGGGCTACAGCTACCAGAAGCGCTCAAAGTTGCAACCGAAACCAAAGCCGACGAGCATTTAAGCGAAGAACGTCGTCTCATGTACGTTGCCACCACCCGCGCGCGCCACAATCTGGTGCTTAGTTTTCATACAGCTAACACAAGCGGCGTGCCAAAAAAGCCTTCTCGTTTTATAGACGAGCTGTTCGGGGCGGGCACTGCCGAGGGAACCGAGCCGTATGCTTATGAACCCACAGCCAAAGACATCGGCGTCGCGCCCGATGAGTCCGAGCCCGTCACCATCCCAACCAGTATTTACGACGGCAACCGTGTCCGCCTCAGTGCCAGCCAGGCCAATGTGCTACTGAGCTGTCCGCTTAACTTTTATTACAAATACATCCGCGAGGTCCCCGAAGAGCCAACCGCCAAAACCAGCTACGGCACTCAGCTACACAGTTTATTTGAAGATATCAACAAACACCGGCAATCCGGTAGCCTGCAGCCACTGACACACTACCTATCAGACTTAGAGGCCGGCTGGAGTAGCGGCGGCTTTATTACTCGCGCTCAGGCCGACCGAGCGCTAGAACAGGCCAAAGACACGCTCGCGTGGTTCTATGACCAAGCCAAAACCAATCCGCCGGTGCTATACATCGAAGACCCGTTCGAAATCGACCTGCAACCGGAAAACATTATCCTGCACGGCCGCATCGACGTCGTCCTAGATGGAGAAAAAGGTCTCGAGATTCGGGATTACAAAACCGGCAGCGCCGTAAGCGATCAAAAACAGGCCAATGAACGGGCCCGCGCAACCAACCAGCTCAAAATGTACGCCTTGGCGTGGTCAGAAACACATGATGGTCAGATCCCCAGTGTGTCACTGCAATTCGTCGATAAAAAAATCACCGGGCTGGTTGGCGTAACCCAAAAGGGTCTCGATGGCCTGCGGACCAGACTACAAAAGGTTGCCGAAGGTCTCAAAAAAGGCGACTTCCCAGCCGGCGGCTACAAGCACGATCACTGCTTGCACCCTCCAATCGACGAGTAGTAAATAATATAACAACGTTTATGCTTGCACGTTCGTAGCAGCCAAGAGAGAATAGGTCTCAATGAGTTTGGAACAATCACCATCCGGCGGCCACTCGCTCGACGAGCTAACTAGGCTGTGCGAAGAGGCCTACAAAACCGAAGACTGGGCAGAAATTGAGGACGAATTCGACTATACAAAGTTCGATAGCGTCCGACTGTGCCAAGATCTTCGAACTGCCTTCGAGCTGCGCTACCAGTTGCTTCGGCAGCCAGATGCTGCAGGACGAATGGATAAGCCAGCGTACCTTAGTACCATACGACTCAAAGACCCGTATATCAGCATTCCGGGCGGCTACCCCGACGGCACAGATGTCATGTTTACCGTAGCTGGTGATCCGCCAGTCGAATACCTTGATATCCTCCTGCACGCCAGTTACGACGCGGCTGGCCGGCCATATACAGGCCCGCACTTTGTTGGTGTATTTGATACTGACCTGCTGAATAGTTCTACGTTCGAAGGCTTGGAAGTCGACGGAGCTGAATATACCTTTATTACACCTGTTAAGGACTTGGTTGTTTCTGAGCGGCATGTGCCGCATATTCTTAACTGATAGTTGTCCTTACTCCACCGCACCAAAATAATTCTGACCTCGTCGCGAGGGAAATCTTTTTGCTCAAAGCGAAAGATTGATGGTTTAATAGAGGCAATGAGTTTAGTACGAAGCGGGGAGTTTTTAGGCCTGCCGGTGCCTGATTATCCGGAAACCGACATGGTGCGGCTTGCCCTGTTTGACGAGGGCAGGGTAGACCGTTACTTCGGCCCGGAAGATATAACCGAGATGGTTTTAACGCGGCGGCCTGACATCCGCGGGCTTATTGAGCTCGACAAAGATTTGTTCATCGAAGATTTCGCGCCCGACGACATGCCGGCCGAACACGTAGACCGCTACTGCGACGGCATTGAAGCCGGCTACGAGTTTATGATTGGCACGCTGACATATATGTACTACATGCGCAGCGGCGCGCTATCGCTTGGCGAATACCTGTCACAGTTGCCAAAAGATTCGCCTGTGTTGCCGATGCGAAAGGCGTCGCAGATACGACGCGTTACAGACTGCCTAACGGGCGAGGCCTTGATAGACGAATGCGCGCACGATGACATGATAGACGACAGCTCAGAACTTGCCATGAGAGACACAGCCGAATACCTAAGCGAAGCCGAACGCTTTAGCGGCCTTATAGACGAAGAGGTCCAGCGCGTGATTCACGAGTTGTCCGAAGAAGACGTCGAGGAAGTCGAAAACCATGTAGACGGCTTTCATCGTGGCGTCGAAAACACTGTTATGATGTATGTCCAGTCACGTGAACAGGGCATCTTGAACAAACTACAAAGCCTGCCAACGTATAATAAGCCTGAGTAATATTTGAACCGTCTCCGGTCTCCGCACTAAAGGAGTGTGCTTACATAATATCTGATGATTGCACGTGCTAACATTCACTCAAAGTCTTTTGGAGAAAAGTCGCTATTTAACGGCCTAGAACTAGCATTTGATGACACCGAAAAAGTCGGTATCATCGGTACCAACGGCTGTGGGAAATCGACGCTATTTGGCATGCTGCTTGG
>CAYQTN010000017.1:0-9064 GCA_964420445.1 uncultured Candidatus Saccharibacteria bacterium | reverse complement strand
TATTCGCTGATACAGGGTTACGATTTTCTGCATCTGTATAGGTCTAAAGGTGTCAGTTTGCAGCTTTGTGGCGCCGATCAGTGGGGAAACAGCATTACGGGTGTAGATCTTGTGCGCCGGCTCACTGGTGGCGAGGCGCACGTCTGGAGCGCTCCGCTTGTTATTAATAAGGCTACCGGCAAGAAATTTGGAAAAAGCGAAGACGGAGCGGTGTGGCTCGATGCGAACAAGACCTCAGTCTTTAAGTTTTACCAGTTCTGGCTTAATCTCGACGATGACGGGGTGATTGAATATATGAAGATATACACGCTCTTACCCATGGGTGAGATAGATGACATTGCCTGGCGGTTTAATGAAGACCGTAGCACCCGTTTGGCACAAAAAACGCTGGCCTACGAAGTTACTAAACTGGTTCATGGCCGGGAACGAGCCGAGTCGGTCCGTCGAATCAGTGACGTCTTGTTTGGAGAAGACATAGATTTCGATGAGCTCAGGAACGAACTGCCTTCGGTGGATGCGATAATTGGTGAAACACCCCTGTTTAACGTACTCGTCCGGGCCGGCTTGGCCAGTTCGAACGGCGAGGCCCGGCGGTTTCTGGCCGATAGCGCGGTGTATATTAATGGCTTGCAGCTCTCGAGTGACAAAGCAGTATTCGATGAGCACGATGCCATCAAGACAGATAGTGACAAAAAGTTTGCGATTTTAAGGCGCGGCAAAAACAGTATGGCCGTCGTTCACCTTGTTAATTAATAAAGAGGAAATTAGACAATAATCATGGCAAAATCCAGTTCAAACGCGAAGAAAAAAGCCGATCAGTATAACGACCAAGAACACAACTACCTCCATTATTGGAACGGCAGAGATTATGAGCATTCAGCCGAAGTCTTAGCTATTCATAAGCTGCTTAAAGGCAAACATTTCAAGCATGCGGTTGACGTTGGTGGCGGTTACGGCCGCGTCAGTGCCGTTTTGAGTGATTTCGCAGACAAGGTCACGCTTGCCGAGCCGTCACAGCAGCAACTCGATATCGCCGAAGAGTATCTGAAAGATTATCCCAACGTCGAGCGCAAGCTGATGCAAGCAGACGATTTAAAGTTCCAAGACGGCAGCGTCGATTTAGTCGTGCTTATCCGAGTTTTACACCACTTACCGGACCCATCGGCGGAGTTTGCCGAGATTGCCCGTATCTTAAGCCCTGACGGCTATTTCTTCTTTGAATTCGCCAATTACGCTAACTTCAAGAACCGCCTGCGCCACGTAGCAAAGGGTAAGAAGTTACCACTCGATCCAGTCGATATTCGCTCTATGGAGAACCGTCGAGACGATGTAATCCCATTCGTAAATCACAACCCGCAGAAAGTCCGTAACCAGCTGGCACACGCTGGCCTAAAGGTTGAAAAAGTCTTATCCGTCTCTAATCTCCGCAACCCTCGCATTAAAAGAATCATTCCCCGAGGGGGTATGTTAGCCATAGAGAGCCTGATGCAAACCACGCTATCAAAAGCCTATTTTGGCCCAAGCACGGTCTTTTTGGTGCGCAAAGCCAAGTAGTCAGCTGGTAACCGCTTGCTATACTGTGGCTACTTATGGAGCAGTCACTCACAAGCCTTAAGGGCGCCGGGCCGGCGCTGGCCAAACTGTTCGCCGGTATTGGTGTGCATACTATTCACGACCTGTTGCATTACTTTCCGCGGGCCCATCATGACTATTCGGTCGTAACGCCAATAGTTAAAATGAAGCCCGGTTTGGTGACTATCAGAGCAAGCGTCAAGCAGGCTACCGGACGCTACGTCAGACGTGGTATGCACGTAACCGAAGCGGTTCTGTCTGATGATACCGGGTCAGTTCGGGCCGTCTGGTTCAACCAGCCTTATCGGGCGGCCGCGTTAAAACCTGACGCCGAGTATTTTGTGACCGGCAAGCTCGAACTTCGCAGTCAAAGATTTGCAATAGTCAGCCCAAGCATGGAGCTGGTAAGCGATATGCCGGTGCACACAGCTCGAATTGTGCCGGTGTACCGAGAGACGGCAGGCGTCAAGTCAACCCAAATCAGAAAGTTGATGGCGCAAGCAGTAACCCAATTAGACACCCTACAGGACATACTGCCGCTTTGGGCTACCCAAGAGTACGGCCTCATGTCGTATCCAGACGCAATTAAGGAGCTTCATTTTCCGACCTCAGCCGATTCCTTAGCAGAAGCCCGCCGGACACTGGGTTTTATAGAAATATTCGAGCTCATGCTGGCCTCGCAACTAAACAAGCAGTTGATTGCCAAAGAGGTCGCTCCTGTTATCGTATTTGATCAAGTGTTTGCAAAAGCTTTTGTTTCAAAATTGCCGTTCACGCTTACAGACGCGCAACGCAAAGCCGCTTGGCAAGTTTTACAGGACCTCGCGCTTAATAAGCCGATGAACCGCCTGATAGAAGGCGATGTCGGTTCCGGTAAAACAGTGGTGGCTGCCATGGCTGCAGCAATGACCATGAAAGCGGGCAATCAGGTAGCCCTTTTGGCTCCAACCGAGCTACTGGCGCGCCAGCACGCCGATGGAATCGCCGAGTTACTGAAGCCATTCGGTCTCGACGCGCAAATCAGCTTGCTAGTTGGCAGCCTCAAGCCTGCCCAAAAAGCGCAGGCCCATGACGCTATCGCTTCGGGCAAGGTGCGATTATTGATAGGCACCCACGCACTACTGCAAGAAAAGGTAAAACTTGGTGAGCTCGGCCTGGTTATTGTAGACGAGCAACATCGGTTTGGTGTCGAGCAACGCACCAAGCTACTAAAAAGCATTGGCAAGATGCCCCATGTATTAAGCATGACAGCGACGCCGATTCCACGCTCGCTGGCTTTAACGTTGTACGGAGAGCTGGACATTTCTTTACTAGACGCCATGCCACCCGGCCGCAAACCGATAGAAACAGTGCTTGTTTCGCCAAATAGTCGGACTGCGCTCGAAAAACGGCTTGAGACCGAGCTCAACTCAGGTCATCAAGCCTACATCGTTTGCCCGGTTATTGCCGAGGACACAAAAATACAAACCGCCAGTGCAGAGGCAACCTACAAGCGTATAAAACAGGGGGCGTTCAAACAACGACGAATCGGACTCTTGCACGGCAAACTAAAGCCAGACGAGAAACAATCCGTCATGGAATCGTTTGTGGCTGGCGACTTAGATATTCTCGTTTCTACTACTGTTATCGAAGTTGGCGTCAATGTTCCGAATGCGACGGTTATGGTTATAGAAGGTGCGGAACGGTTTGGCTTGGCGCAGATGCACCAGCTGCGAGGTAGGGTAGGCCGCAGCACTGCTCAGGCATATTGCTTTATCGTTCAAGGCGACAGCAAGCCCGCCACCAGGCGTTTGCGGGCCATAGAACAATCCACTGATGGTTTTAGGCTCGCCGAGCTGGACTTAGAAATACGTGGGCCAGGAGCTATCTACGGCACCTTGCAGCACGGCGAGCTAGACCTCACATTCGCGAACCTATCCGACCACAAGCTACTAGCCGCCACTCGTCAGGCAGTAAACCGGTTTACTGATAAGCAAGAAGAGCTTTCCGACTACCCGGAGCTCAGCCGCCGTGTTCGTTTGGCTCAGGCAGTTGTCACGCTTAACTGATGTATACTTAACCCGCACATATGTATTCCGGCTTTGCAATGACTAAATATTCAGGGCGCCTCATGGGTGCTCATCAACAGATTGACCGCATTGCCAGAAGGCAGCTCGGTGAGCTTTTGGTGCGTCGGCATGATTTCCCTAGCATCCGTGAAATCTTGCGCTTTGAAGGCAAGAACGGGCCCGATGGTATAAAACTTAAGAGCCCGGCCCGTAACGAGCCCTGGCACTATCTGGACCCGCTCGACGCCGAGAACACCCACTTTACGGAAATAATAGAATCACATTACTCTGCGCTGGTTAAGAACCTAAAAGTGGGTAACCGCGAACGGGCTGCTTTTGAAGCGGCCTGGCTGGCGCATGCTGTTGTAGACGGCCTGACGCCGGCTCATCATTATCCTTATGAAGAAACTATCCAGTCGCTTCGTTCGGGCAAAGGCAGTGACAGCCGCACGACGTACCGCGAAAAACTGTTATTTAAAGGTGATACGTTCAGCAAGACTATAAGCAACACATACAAAGTGTACGGTCCCAAAGGCCTGTTTACGGCCCATCACGTCTTTGAATTCGGCGTCATGTTGTTATTAAGGCCGTTGCGCTTGCCGGATGCCCGGCCAAGTAAGACCGACCTGAGTTATGTAGACAAGCACGGTCCGGTGAAATATTTTTTGAACAGCGCCAGAGAAATTGCCGTGATGGGTCTGTACGAACAGTACCTTAGGACCGGTTGGACACCGCGCTTAAGCAACAAAATCCGACACAAGCTAGCGCCTACCGTTGCTCGGACGGTAACTATGATGTGGTATTCGGCATCTAAGGAGGCAGGTTTATGCGAATAGTCAGCGGAGCTTTGGGAGGACGGAATTTTGAGCCCGTATCTGGCCATAGAACCCACCCAATGAGCGAAAAGGCTCGGGGCGCGATATTTAATAGCCTCGGTGATATTAACGGATTGAGCGTATTTGACCCATATGGGGGTACTGGTGCACTAAGTTTTGAGGCCATTAGTCGTGGTGCCGCCAGCGCCATGACGCTAGACGCCGACAAAGGCGCGGCCCGAACGATACGAGAAAATACCGAACGCCTCGGTTTAGTTGGGCACGTTACTTCATCGCGTATCGCCGCGCAGGCGTGGAGTCGGCGTAACCGAGATACCAGGTTCGATATTGTGCTACTCGATCCACCATATGACGAAATTGTGCCAAAAGAGCTGCTGCAGCTATCAAAACACGCCAAAACGGGTGGCATCATCGTGTTATCTTTGCCACCACACGAAGGTTTCCTGTTCGGAGAAAGCCGCCAAGAATTGCTATCGCATAAAAACTACGGCGATGCGGAGATTTTCATCTATCGCCAGCTAGCTTAGCAGGCCTTAGAGATTTCAACGTAACGAATAGCCGGTGCGGTTGCGTACAGAATCTGCAAGATAGCGCTGGCAACCAATCCAAACTGCGTAATAAGGCCTAATAATCCGATAAGAATAATGACACCGATAACACTGTAGACTGCTCCGGCATATATTTTGGAATCTTCGGCTGAGCGGCGCATAGCTTCTTTTATGCCAAGGTTATGATCAAGCAAATAGTACGGGCTTAATAGATAGCGGCGCAGCATGATAACACCGGGTACGATGAACAACAGAAACCCAAGCACGATGATTGCGCCAGTTACTAATGTTAACCCTAAAAGCGGCCAGAAGTGACGGTAGCTCTTGCGCATAGCCTCGAGCGCGGACACTGTTTTGCCTTTGGCTGAACGCACATAGGTATACACAAGCGGCGGATACAGAAGCAGTGATACGGTCATCGCGACACCTAGCGCGTTAACGTAGTCTCTTGGTTGGGTCTCGATATCAATCGCGCTGGCAGCGGTAAATAAGATGAACGGTATGACGTAAAAGACAAAATAAGCGAACGGGCTGCGCAGCACGGCTTTTGTGCTTGGCTCGAATAAATTAAACGCGCTCATCGGTTGAATCATGCTGCCATCAGTGTGAATCTTTGCGCCTTCGTCGTCAAGGGATAGGCAAAAACAGAGTCGGCTGATAAAATTATCCCTTGTAGCGACCAATCATGCGGATGTGGTGGAATTGGTAGACACGCTAGCCTTAGGAGCTAGTGCCGCAAGGCGTGAAGGTTCAAGTCCTTTCATCCGCACCAAATTAAGTCAGCCCATTCGGGGCTGTTTTAATTTGGGGGTGGTGACAGATTTGAACCGGAGACCTGAATGCCTGTGGACATGCAATCAGCAACGGCAGTTTAGAACTCCCGGCTGTGACCAGACATTAAGACGGAGATGGAGATTGCAATAATAGCTCCCGATACCGCGCCAACGATCTGTAGAATTTCTACTGAAGACATCTTAGACCCCTTTCATTAAATTGCTTATGTATTTGTAAGATATTTTACAAAATTACGACTAATATGCAAAGCGGGGATTAAATTCCATGCTTGCCGCGTGGTACAATGCGCCAAAACAAGTGGGGGAAAATAATGCCGAGCGACGTACAATTTGTGGACCAACCGGCCGGCAAATCCGGTAGCAAGATCGTTATCAACGAACGCGAAGAGTTTTTTGCAGCCTTAGAGCGTGCCGAAAACCTGGTCAAAGGCGAGTCTCCCCGGGCGAAGGTGCTCATCTACGTGGCCGCAATTGAAAGTAGCTTGCTCGAAGCTTTGCGCGGCGTACTGGTACCAAGCAACCAAAAGGCTGATACTATCCTCGGTACCTATGCGCGCTCGTTCGAAGCCCAGATAGACCTGGCGTATCGTACCGGTATTATCAGCTCTAACCTGTGGCGCGATTTACACATTTTGCGTGAGCTCAGAGATGACTGCATGGGCCGTATCGAGAATTTCAGCTTCGAACATTCCGCCATTAAGTCGAGCGTCGCGATGTTAGAGCGCAATATGGGCAAGCAAGCCTTTGCGGGTTTGCCGGTGATGCGCATGGACGCTGAAGATAAGTTCTCTTTTATTGCTCGGGTGTTTCTTATCAACATAGAAAACCTCAAGCTCGGCTCAAAGCGTTTGCGTGAAGCCAGCCGAGAAAATCTCTATAAAGACGACTAGCATCAGCGTGTTTTTAAACTGGGCCGTATAGATTACAATAGTAGCGAACCATGAGCTTATCAATTCAGCCCTATAAGGGCGCCCGAGACTTTTATCCAGAAGACAAACGTATCCAGAACGCTATTTTCACTGCGTGGCGGAATGTGGCTCTTAGTTTTGGTTACGAAGAGTACGATGCGCCGATAATTGAGCCGGCCGAGTTGTTTGCCGCTAAATCCGGCGAAGAACTCGTAAACGAGCAGTCATACGCATTCACAGACCGTGGCGGTAGAAACGTTATGTTGCGACCCGAGATGACTCCAAGCGTGTCACGCCTAGTAGCTGGCAAGCGGCAAGAACTTGCTGTACCGATACGCTGGTTCTCGATTCCGTCT
Organism: uncultured Candidatus Saccharibacteria bacterium; assembly: GCA_964420445.1. Classification (GTDB taxonomy): domain Bacteria; phylum Patescibacteriota; class Saccharimonadia; order Saccharimonadales; family JACDBH01; genus CAYQTN01. Next base: position 2,002 of record CAYQTN010000017.1, on the reverse strand, counting down.
TGTTGGCGCTACGAACGACCGCAAAAGGGGCGTGGGCGTGAATTCTACCAGCTTAATATCGACCTGTTCGGTGTAGACGGCTATGAAGCCGAAATTGAGATGATTCAGCTTGTCGACAACCTCATGAAGGCCTTTCACTCTAAGCCTGAGATGTACGACATTAAGATAAACAGCCGCAAACTGATGGATTACATCATGGGTCCTTGGTTAGGGCTGGACGAAGTCGAGCAAAAAACCATTGCCCGCCTGATAGACCGGATGCACAAGCTGCCGAAGCCCGAATTTAAGGCGCTGATAGAGGCGTCAATTGCGCCAAGTCTGCGAGATCAAGGTGCGGCCGACAAACTACTTAGTGTCTTGGAAGTCCGTAGTCTGGACCAACTACCGGCCGAGCTGCTCGAACAAGAACCTGTCAAAAATCTGACCCGTTTAATGAGTATTTGTGAGGCCCTGCACATTAGTAACGTCAGTTTTGATATTACTGTTATGCGCGGGCTGGACTACTACACTGATTTTGTTTTTGAGGTTAATGACACCCATCCTGATAACAACCGTTCGATGTTTGGCGGCGGCCGTTACGACGGTTTGGTGGGTATGTTCGGCGTAGAACCGATTCCAACTGTCGGATTTGCAATCAGTGATGTGGTACTGATGGAGTTTTTGAAAGTGCACGATTTGTTGCCGGATGTGAAAACTGATACAGAAGTCTACGTTATCCCAATTGGCGATGTGCACGCCCACGCGCTTAAACTGACAACTGAGATGCGCGAGATGGGTGTTAATACCGAGCTAGATATTACCAGCCGTAAAACCGATAAACAGCTCAAATCCGCGCTCAAAAAAGGCGTGCCGTATGTTGTGTTCGTAGGCGAGCAAGAAATAGAAAACGAAAGCTACAAGCTCAAAACTCTCGCAGACGGCATTGAAGAATCTCACTCGCTCCAGCGCATCGTGAGCATCGTTAAAGACCGCCGCCGTAAGTCGTAACGGCAGCGGCTGCTTATGCTCGCAATCGAATCGCTAATCTGTTAAAGTGAGTCCCTATGCATCTATCACGTACCAATACCTCACCAACCGAAATCAAACTTGTCATCAAGGCCAGCTCGGAAGAGCTGCAAAAAGCCAAGAATATTGCCGTTAAGCACATGGCCTCACATGTCAAGGTTGCCGGCTTCCGCGAAGGCAAAGTGCCGCTAGCCATGGCCGAGAAACAGCTTGATCAGAATCTATTGCAGTCTGAAGTTATCGAAGAAACTATCAACAAACTGTATGCCTCAGCAATCAAGCAAGAGGAACTGCGCCCGATTTCACAGCCACAGGTATCAATCAAAAAGTTCGTACCGTTCACAGATTTAGAATTCGAAGCCGTCGTACCGACCATCGGCAAGATTAAACTGGCTGACTATACCAAAATTAAGGTCGAAGAAAAGCCGATTAAAGTCGAAAAAGCCGACGTAGACAAAATCCTTACCTCGCTTCAAGAGCGTGTCGCCGAATACAAAGAGGTGAAGCGCGCCAGTAAAGAGGGCGACCAAGTGCTGATTGATTTTGCCGGCACAGATGCCAAAGATCAGCCCGTCGCCGGCGCTGACGGCACTGACTACCCGCTCATCTTGGGCAGCAATTCGTTTATCCCCGGTTTCGAGACAAACGTTATCGGCATGAAAGCCGGTGATACGAAGTCGTTTACCCTAACGTTCCCAAAAGACTACGGCGTAAAAGCACTGCAAAGTAAGAAAGTTACCTTTAAAGTCACGCTCAAAAAAGTTTCTGAGGTTATCATGCCTAAGCTCGACGACGATTTTGCCGCAACGGTCGGACCATTCCAAACCCTGATTGAGCTCAAGGCCGATATCAAGAAACAGGTTGAAATCGAGCGCTCGCGCGAAGCCGAATCGGTCTTTGAAAACGAAGTGCTGGAAGCTGTTGCCGCTAAGTCCACAATCGAATTACCCGATTCATTGGTAGAAGAGCAAATTGACCGGATTGAGGCAGAAGAGAA
>CAYQTN010000016.1:0-9142 GCA_964420445.1 uncultured Candidatus Saccharibacteria bacterium | reverse complement strand
TTACGAGGAAACGGAACTTGGTTTGCGGGTCAAAGCTGCTGGTTATCGTTGTTGGTTTGCACCTGAAGCCCATTTAACCCACCTTGCGGCACCTATTGGTGGCTGCAGGGTCGGACCCGATATATATCGTTACACATATGGTATGGGCCACAACAGGGCCATTCTTATTTGGCGACACTTAAAAGTATGGCATCGTCCAACTGCAATAATCAGAATGTTACTATATGGCGTTTCCTATAGCCGTTCTGTCAAAAGCCTTACGCCGTTGTGGGCAGCATTCAAGGGAATGTTAGACGGACGCTTGGCAGCAAGGAATGTATTGATGAAAGATTCGTCAACTAACAGGGAGATCAACTAAATGTTAAGCAGTATCATTAAAAACACACTGGCTCGGACAAGTTTTGGGAGTAATCTATTATTTCAAAGATATCATTACATGTTTACCCCTTTGCAGTTGAAGGCTCTAATAGAAATTGCAGAGAATACAAAAGACATTACAGGCTGCTATGTCGAGGTCGGATGTGCATATGGCGCCACCACAGTATTAATGTCAAAAACCTTCCAAGATTTAGGTATTGAAAGGAGAATTTATGCACTCGATACTTTTAAAGGGTTTGTAGATAGTCATGCACAGCACGACATTGATCTACTTGGTAAAGATTCGAGTTTGAAAAATGATTTCAAAAATAACGATGAAAGCTGGATGCAAGCTAGTTTGCGCGCAGGTAACGTTAAAAATTACGTTGTGCATAAATGCGACGCGACTGAGTTTGATTACAAAATCTGTTCACCTATAGCAATAGCACTACTTGATGTAGACTTGTATCAGCCAATTTACTCGATACTTCCCAAATTGTATGAAAACCTCAGCCCTGGTGGTTTAATCGTAGTCGATGACTGTGCGCCCAGTACAAAATGGGAGGGGGCACTTATCGCATATCAAAAATTCACTAGCGAGATGGGTATTAAACAGCAAATTGTAAATGGCAAATTGGGTTTAATTCAACGATAGGTCATGTTAAGTAGTAGATTCTAAATCGTTTTTAAACCTCTCATAAATTGTCTAAGCGCAGTTTGCTTATGCTTTCACTCGATTTCCCACCCAATGATGGTGGTATCAGTAGATTATCGGCAGGGGCCGTCGCTGCATTGGAGGCATCTGGTATGAGGGCACGAGCCGTCACATTCAAAATGGGTAATCGCTCAGGACTCATGCGGCCTTCATCACATATTGAAGAGGTTGACGTACGAAAAGGTAAGCGCGATTGGCAGATCGTTCGTGAAATCAGAAGATACATCTATGAATTTGGAAAGGAAGCTCCGATACTGGCAACCCTATGGAACCCAGAGGCTACACTGGCGATGCTTGCCGGTGCCAAACGATATTCCATCCTAGCCCATGGCAATGAAGTAATGTCGTACAAGCGCAATGGTTTCAAAGGACAGCTTAGACGCATCGTCATGGAGCGCGCGCATGCCGTGATTTGCAATAGTCGTTATACCGAAAGCCTTGTTAAGAGTATTGCCCCAAAGTCGCGAACAGCCGTGTTGAATCCTGCAATAGATGCAGAGAAGTTTACACCACCACTCTCATATAAAGAAGCGCGGCATCGATTGGGATTACCCGATGACAAGAAAGTCCTTCTCACCGTTGCCAGACTTGATCCGATCAAAGGGCACGAAACGGTTCTGCGAGCAATGGCAAGCCTACCCAATGAGGTACTAACTGGTTTGTTTTACGTAATCATTGGAAAAGGCAAGATGCAGCCTACATTGACTTCACTTGTCAAAGAGTTGAATCTTGAGCCTTATGTCCGTTTTGCCGGCTTTGTCAAAGATGATGACCTACCCGTATGGTATGGCGCTGCAAATTTATTCGTGTTGACCAGCTATATAGACCCGTATACTCGAGGGATGGAAGGTTTTGGGATGGCATTCACCGAGGCTCAGGCAGCCGGGTTGCCTGTCATTGGAACGCAATCAGGCGGCATACCAGATGCTGTAAAAGAGGGTGAGGGTGGATGGTTGATCCAGGAGCATGACCACCTCGCGTTGGCTCAGCACATGCAGAAACTGATATCAGATCCCGAAGTTTTTGCGGAACAAGGAAAGTTAGGTGCCGAGCGTGTCCGTCGTGATATGACCTGGACCGGCTATGCAAGCAGGCTTAAAGAACTGATATGACCGTTTGATGCATCCGATTTTACCCATTTACGCACTGATTTCGCTGTACGCACTCTTCGGGCTTCGACTCGAGCAGCGATATGCCCACACCAACATTTGGATAGCCGGTTGGGGTTCGATGGTGGTTGTGTTGTTTGCTGCTGTTTTCCGCGAAATCAGCGGCGACACATTTCGATACTTCCTGGCGTTTGAACAAAAGGCAACGCAATCCTTAACTGAGTTATGGGAGTCAACAACCAACAACTGGCTTTTCGAACTGTTGAACTGGGGTTTGGCTCAATTCGGAACGCATCCCCTGTGGTTTATCTTACCTATAACAGTAATTTGTATCGCGATGATGCGCAGCTCGTTACGGCTGCTTTTGAACACGACCGATACGGCAATTGCAATGCTATTGTATTCCGCATATCCGTTCTTCATTTTTTATGTGTCAAGTGGCATCAGACAGGCATTGGCTATGGCAATGCTACTACAGGGTTACGTTTGGCTCTATCGCAACAATCGAATAAGGGCCATGTTTTGGATCATTTTGGCGCCATTGTTCCACTCGGGCGCACTATTGGTATATCCATTCGTGCTGCTCCACTATCTGATCTGGCGACCTGGCTTCGGATATCGCAATGCATTGGTGGGTAGTTTGTTACTACTTTTAGCATGCTCAATAATGTCAATCACTGGATACAACCAGGAACTGATGGCACCCATTCGGGCAGTTGCCGAAGTTGAGCAGAATTACAACATCTACTTTACAGATGCCGCTGAAGTAAATTATCAGGCGGGCTTTCGCTTAGATTTTACACTCTTCTCCATCGTACCGTTTGTGGCTGCACTCTGGCTCCGGCGTAAAGGACAAGGCCTTAGTGCCGAAGTAAGTGGGTGGTGGCTAAATCTATACACCTTGCTTATGTGCATTTACCAGCTATTCGCATTTGCCCCGTTTGCCGATCGCTTTGCAGCCTTTGGCTGGTATCTCGTACCCGCGATCATAGTGCTCATGCTTAGAGATACGGGCTCGCTTAGCCCAAGAAGAACGGTTATTCTGACGTTCGCGATCATGAACATAGCGATACTCCAATTCTATACCGGTTTGAATTTGCATGTAGCTTTTTGACAAATTGACACCACACATTACCATCCTTACCCCCACATGGAACCGTCAGCACCTGCTGCCAAGGTTGTATCAGTCTCTAGTAGGTCAAGAAGTTCCACGAGGCAGCTTTGAATGGTTGGTTGTCGATGATGGGTCAACCGATGGCACAGCAGATTGGCTGGAGACACTTAAACCTCAAGCGCCGTTTGCAATTCGCGTAATCCGGCAGCAAAATGGCGGCAAGCATCGGGCAATCAATAACGGAGCCGCAAAAGCATGTGGTAAATGGATATTGCTAGTTGATAGTGATGACATGCTCGTAAATACCGCGATACAATCTGTTTCAAATCAGATTGAGAAAGCAGAGTATGATTCTCGGATTGGCCTAATTCGAGGTCTTAAAAAATTCCCAGAGTTGGAAGTAGAACATCAATTCAAGCTAAATTCAAATCCATGTACTCATTCTGAATGGCTTATTTCGCAAAGAAGTTTTGATACTGCAGAAGTGATAAAAACATCAGCATTACTTCAGCATAGCTTTCCCGAGTTTGAAGGTGAGCGTTTCATGGCAGAAGGCTGGTTATGGCATAGTTTGGAAAAGACTCATTTAACGCTATACGTTAATGAGCCTTGGATCACTTGCTTTTATCAGGATACGGGTTTGTCCTCAAACAGTGTTAAAATCAGAGCAAAGTCACCCAAAAGCGCCATGGCTGTATACGAAATGATGCTCGGTAGCTCATTGAATCTCAAACTGAGAATCCGAACTAATATTAACTGGTGGAGATATTACTATCATACCCAAAAAATGTACGGTGTATATAAGGGCAAACGATTTGCACCAATTTGGGCCAAGCCAATTGGTTGGTGGTTATATCGGGTGGATTTGACTAACCTGAATACTTGATTCACTGTTTATTTCGAATCTAACGAATCATTTTATTTAGCCATTCGGTGAGATTGTTTTTTTTGACAAAATATTCGCGACTTGGTGCTAGTTCTCGCTATCGGTCATATCAGTATTTGCCAGCATTAGAGTCTGCGGGTCTAGATGTTAACGTCTCACCACTTTTTGATGATGATTACTTACAGCATAAGTACGAAACGGGCCGCGCCTCTAAAATCTCAATTTTTCAAGCATTTTTTCGTCGCTTTTGGGCTGTCTTGACACTACCCAGGTATTCAGTTGTCTTTATCGAATACGAATTGCTTCCCTATGTACCAGCTTTTTTGGAGCGTTGGCTACACTGGCGTTCCTGCCGCATGATCGTAGATTATGATGATGCTTTGTTCCATCAATACGATCAGCATTCTAATACATGGATAAGGCGTCTATTGGGCACTAAAATAGCCGATGTAATGCAAGCTGCTGATACAGTGGTCGTCGGTAATCGTTATTTAGCCGACTACGCACACCGGAACGGTGCTTCCGATGTAGTTGAAATCCCGACTGTTGTAGATCTTGGTCGCTATTCGGTAAGCACTTCAAATAACAGTACATCCACGTTTAGCATTGGCTGGATCGGCTCGCCAAGCACTGCTCCTTACTTACGATTGATCGCAACAGCATTGTCACAGCTTTGCCAAGATCCCAGCATTCGTCTTCATTTAATCGGGCTTGGGTCTATTGATCTACCTGGTATCAATTACACGGCAATACCTTGGTCAGAAAAAACTGAAGTGGAGGAGCTGCATCGCCTCGATGTAGGCATCATGCCTTTGCCCGATGAGCCATGGGCTCGAGGAAAATGCGGTTTTAAGCTCATTCAATACATGGCATGTGGCTTACCTGTGGTAGCCTCACCAGTTGGGGTGAACACAGAGATCGTTACGCATGGTGTTAACGGCTACCTTGCTGAGACCACGGATGAGTGGGTGAGTTCGATCAGACAACTTCAGGCCAACCCAAAACTTCGACATGAGATGGGAGCTGCAGGTCGAAAACGGGTAGAGGAAAAATACTCTCTTGCTGTTACCACACCAATGGTTTTAGATCTTGTCTCGCCGAATCGGCCAATGACTCTTGCACATGAATAGAAAAACATGTGCGGCATAAACGGCTTCTGGCAAACAGCAGATCTTGCATCCACTGATGACCTAACATCAGTCGTAAGCCGCATGGCCGATTCCTTGCGTCACCGCGGTCCCGACGATTCCGGCGCTTGGGTCGATGCCTCCGTCGGAATCGCTTTTGGTCATCGCCGACTGTCCATACTCGATCTATCGCCTGCCGGACACCAACCCATGCACTCGTCCCGCGAGCGATTCGTCATCGCCTTCAACGGCGAAATCTATAACCATCTCTCCATACGAGCTGACCTCGCCGCCACTGGCGCCGCACCCGACTGGAAAGGCCACTCCGACACCGAAACCCTACTGGCCGCAATCGAGTACTGGGGTCTCGACGGCACCCTACAGCGCTGCGTGGGTATGTTCGCCATCGCCCTGTACGATCGCCACAACCAAACACTCTCACTGGCTCGCGACCGCTTCGGCGAAAAACCCCTCTACTACGGCTGGAGTAACAAGGCTTTTCTTTTCGGCTCCGAACTCAAAGCCCTGCGCGCCTACCCAGGTTTCGACGCCCCTATATGCCGAGAGGCACTAGCCCAATACCTGCGCTTCATGTACGTGCCGGCACCGCGCAGCATCTACACGGGTGTCTGTAAACTCGAGCCGGGGTGCATGCTCGTACTCAAAGGCAACCCACCCGCCACACCACCATCCCAGCCTCTACGCCCAGGTCAATCGTACGAACAAATCGACATGCGTCGGTGGTGGTCGCTTGCCGAAACCATCGAATCAGCCCACGATGCGCCGTTTGTCGACGATACAGAGGCGATCGATGCGCTTGAGACCCAATTGTCCGACTCCATTCGCATGCAACTGCTGTCGGATGTGCCCTTGGGTGCCTTTCTGTCGGGCGGGGTGGACTCATCTACCATTGTGGCCCTTATGCAGCGGCAATCGTCACGCCCCGTTAAGACCTTCACCATCGGTTTCGACGAGCCCGGCTACGACGAAGCGCCCTATGCGGCCGCTGTTGCACGCCATCTGGGCACCGAACACCACGAAATGCGCGTAACCTCGCAGATGGCCCAAGATGTGATCCACACCTTGCCGCATATGTACGACGAACCCTTCGCGGATTCATCCCAAATACCCACGTACCTCGTATGCCAATCAGCGCGGCAACAGGTGACCGTGGCTCTGTCGGGCGATGCCGGCGATGAGCTGTTCGGCGGGTACAACCGGTATTTTTGGGGCCCTCGTATATGGAACCGCCTGGCATGGATGCCCGACAGCAGCCGACGTGCGCTCGGATATGCATTGAGTAAAATTCCCACGAAAAGTTGGGATACGATCGGATCACTCACCGGAATAGGTACAGCAGCTGGGGGAGTGGTGCTACTGGGCGACAAAGTGCAGAAGTTGTCCACCAGATTGCGCACGGTAAAAACGATGGACGATTTGTATCGAAGTTTGGTTTCTGAATGGACAGATCCCTCCAGCGTAGTGCTTGGAGTGGATGGCAGCCCCGCGCTCGAGCCATCCAGCTTGTTGGACGATCCCCTGCCTGCCGTCGGCGTATCGACCGATCAGCTGCGCATGATGTTTTGGGATAGCATCACCTATCTACCCGACGATATCCTGTGCAAGGTAGACCGAGCCGCCATGGCCTGCAGTCTGGAGACGCGAGTGCCCTTCTTAGATCATCGGGTGGCCGAGCTGGCATGGCGTTTGCCGCTCCACATGAAAATCCGTGGCAATGTCGGTAAATGGGCACTCCGGCAGGTCCTCTACCGCCATGTGCCGCGCGAGCTGATCGAGCGTCCCAAAGCCGGCTTCGCCATCCCCATCGGTCAGTGGCTGCGCGGACCTCTGCGCGCATGGGCCGAAGAGCTCCTCGATCCATCGCGGCTGCAAGCCGAAGGCTATTTTCGACCTGAGCCCATCCAGAACGTATGGAAAGAGCATTTGAGCGGCCGATACGACCATACCCCCAAACTATGGGCTATCCTCATGTTCCAATCCTGGCACCAACAACATAAGCCCCGATGTTCGGATGATCCGCTGAGCCATAAGCATCTGGCTTTATTGGCTTAATTTCGCGACCCATTCGGTCTATTGGCTTCCCTACCGTTTCTTACCTTTCGAAATGATCTTCAATTGATACCCATCGAGTCCGACAGGCCCATCACCATCACGTTGTCGGCGAACACATCGTGGTACCTGTACAATTTCAGGTCCTCGACCATCCGGGCTTTGGTCGATACGGGGCACCGTGTGGTGTGTCTGTCGCCCCCCGACGCGTATGCCGGGCGCTGCCCATGGACAACTCGGGTACGCACCCTGTGCGCGACTTGGAGTTGCTGGCGCGTTTTTGGAGGCACTACCGCGATCTGCGCCCCCGCGTGGCCTTCCATTTCACGATCAAGAACAATGTGTACGGCACCTTTGCGGCACGGTCGTTAGGTATCAAGTCGGTGAATAATGTGTCGGGCTTGGGCACGGCTTTTATCCGTCAGGGTCCGATTTCAGACATCGTGCGTACCCTGTACCGGCTGAGTCAACCCTTGGCCTACCGCGTGTTCTGCCAGAACGCCGAAGATTTTGATCTGCTTACCGGCCGTGGTTTGGTGCCAGCACAGCGACTCGTGTTGCTGCCGGGTTCCGGTGTGGACCTGAACCGGTATCATCCCGATCTTCGACGGCCACGTCGCGAAGGTGAGCCCTTTAGGCTGCTCTTTGCGGGGCGCATGCTCGCCGACAAAGGTCTGAACGAGCTGATCGAGGCCGTGACGGCCATCAACGCCGACGGGATCCGATGCAACCTGTCGCTGTGCGGGTTTGCCGGTGCCGAGAACTTGTCGGCCATCTCCGAGCAGACCCTACGGCAGTGGTCCCAGCGACCCGGTGTGCACTGGATAGGTCCCAGCGACGACATGCCCACCGTCTATGCCCAGGCCGATGCCGTTGTATTGCCGTCGTACCGCGAGGGCATGCCCCGCAGCCTCCTCGAAGCCGCCGCCATGGGGTTGCCCGTTGTGGCCACCGACGTGCCCGGATGCCGCCATATTGTGACCCACGGCCAGAACGGCTTGTTATGCGAAGTGCGCAGTGCCGCCAGCTTGCAGCGTTCCCTCGAGCAGTTGCTGTCGATGAGCGACGGGCAGCGCGAGGCCATGGGCGCTGCTGGACGTGCCCGCGTCGAGGCCGATTTCGACGAGAAGCTTGTTGTTGAGGCGGCGCTGGATGCCACAAGAGCGATTTTGGAAAATTGAACAACCCACCTCACCCCCAGCCCCTCTCCTCCCTGCTTCGCAATGAGGAGAGGGGTGTCTACGCCGGAGGCGTCTTACTTTATATAAATTGCTGCTGTCATCCAGGAGGGAACTATCCCGAAGGGATCTTTACTAAAAGACGTTGTCATCCTGAGCTGGCACGCCGAGTCGCAGATCCTGAGCGAAGGACCGAGCGAGGTGTATACGAAGGACCTTCTTTAATTAGCAGCTAATTAGCAGATATCTACTAATTTTAAACGAATTTCGAATTGACTCACAAACTTGAAATGAACTTAAAATTAGCAGCTAATTAGAAGAAATCTGCTAATTCTCTACGAATTTCGAACCATTGAAACACCTCGTCATCATCCTTCTTGTCCTCATCCCCCTCGTGGGGCAGGGGCAGTCCGTCGTGGGAACCTCGGGTCTGTTTCATGCGCCGACGGCGGTGTTGCCGCCTGATGGCACCTTGACCTTAGGCACGTCCTACATCCCCTATGCGTACATGCCGGAGGGATTCCTTGAGGTCGAAGTGGAAAAGGGCGCCTTCGACGGGCTGGCCGGCTACGGAACGCTCGTGTTC
>CAYQTN010000015.1:0-9349 GCA_964420445.1 uncultured Candidatus Saccharibacteria bacterium | reverse complement strand
ACCATGAAGGTAGGCCGCTACAAGGGTTTGCAAGGGCTGTCAGCGACATTTATGCCGAGCCGGCAGCTCGCACTCGTGTGAGGTATTTATGGCGCGAATTTTGCTTATCGAACCCGACATGGTCTTGGCCAAACAGTACCAAGAAGCACTTGCTGCGTACGACATAGCTTGGGCGCGCGATGCGCAAGCGGCCATAAATACTGCCGACAGCCAGCCACCCGACTTGGTAGTCATGGAGCTGTTGCTGGCGGGGCACAGCGGCATCGAATTTTTGTACGAGTTCCGCTCGTATGCCGATTGGAAGCAGGTGCCGATAATTATTATGAGCCGGCTGAATCGGGCCGATGTAGCGGTTCATGATGCCGCGTTGGATCAGCTCGGCGTGAAGGCGTATCTATACAAGCCGGATACATCATTGGCCGCACTTAGGCGGAAGGTCGAGAGCTTACTTGCTACTGAACCGTCAACAGCGTCATGAACCAGCTTCGCAGCCAGGGAATTATCTTAAGGCGGATAGATTACGGCGAGGCGGACCGAATTATCACTATGCTGACCAGCGACCACGGCAAAGTGCGGCTGATGGCAAAAGGCGTACGGCGTCAAAAGAGCAAGCTGGCCGGCGGCATCGAGCTGTTTTCGGTTTCGGAAATCCATTTTATTAAGGGCCGCGGCGATATAGACACGCTGGTATCAACCCGCATGATCCGGCATTACGGCGCTATCGTCAAAGACCTTCAGCGTACCGAGACCGCCTACCTATTTCTGAAAGCAACCGACAAACTTATAGAAGACGGCTCGGGTTCCGAGTACTTTACGGTGCTGGATGAATCGATGGCCGCTTTGGATTCAGGGCAGGTATCGGTTGTGTTGGCAGAGGTTTCGTTTTGGATGCGAGCCCTTCAGCGCCTGGGCGCCGCTCCTGATTTTACGCTCGACGGTGCCGGCAGCAGATTACGGGCAGGCGGCTTGTTCGAGTTCGACTACGAATCATCGTCATTCCGAGCTGAAGAGGCAGGGCGGTTTAATCAGAACCACATAAAGTTTTTGCGTCTTATCAGCCTAAATCAGTTGCAGGCGGTGCAAAAAATCGTTGGTGCCGAAAGCTTGGCGCTTGACGTCTTGCCACTGGTCAGGAGCCTGGCAGGCCAGGCAGTGCAACTGTAGCAGGCTACATAGTTGACAAAAGCGCTCATGCTTGCTATAATGCTGTTGTAACTAAGGAAAAACAAAAATGTCAAACTTACTCAAAGAAGCAAACGCCCAGGGCGAAGCCCAGCTAGCCGAACTCCGCGCGCGACGCGCAGCCGAGAGTCAGGCGATGCACAGCCTGGTTGTAAAGGGCCTGAATGAACGAGCTGACGAAGCCGGTGTCGTACACGGTACTGATTCGGCAGATGTTCACGCAGAAGCTTATCGCCAAGTCACAGGCGAAGTACCAATGATTACTGCCGGCATGCAGCCGCCTGCAGAACAAGCTGCTCCGACCGAATCCCAGGAGCAGTAAAAAACAAAAAACAGCAGATCGGCCCCGCTTGCGGGGCTGTTTTGTCATATCTGTTAGGGCGGGGTATAATAACGGTTAAGAATGAACGACGTAAAACTTGATGACATCGTCAGCCTAGCCAAGCGGCGCGGCTTTATTTATCAGGGCTCAGAAATCTATGGCGGCTTGTCCGGCACGTGGGATTACGGGCCTTTGGGTGTGGCGTTGAAGCGCAACATTCAGAACTTATGGTGGCAGATGTTCGTGGATTCGCGTGACGAGATGTATGGCATAGATGCCGCGATTTTAATGAACCAAAAAGTTTGGCAGGCTAGCGGGCATGTTGATACGTTTACCGATCCGCTGGTAGAGTGCGGCAACTGCAAAGGCCGTTTTCGGGCTGATCAGATAGACACCAGCAAATGCCCGACTTGCGGCAAAGAAGGCACATTCGGTGAAGCCCGGCAGTTTAATATGATGTTTCGTACCAACATTGGGCCGGTAGACGACGAATCGAGTGTCTCATACCTGCGGCCGGAGACGGCGCAGGGGATTTTTACGAATTACCGCAATGTGGTGGACAGTTTTTATCCTGACCTGCCGTTCGGCTTGGCGCAAATCGGCAAAGCATTCCGTAACGAAATCAGCCCGCGTGATTTTGTGTTTCGCTCCAGAGAATTCGAACAGATGGAAATCGAGTATTTTGTGCATCCTGAAAAGTGGGAAGAAGCGTTTGAGCAGTGGCGGGTTAACGTGTGGGAATGGCTGAAAGCGCTGGGCTTGCCGGACGACAAAATCCACGAGCTGGAAGTGCCTGACGAAGACCGGGCGCATTACAGCAAGCGCACCATAGATTTTGAATTTGATTTTCCGATTGGCCGCAAAGAACTGCTGGGCCTGGCGTACCGGACTGATTTTGATTTAATGAACATTCAGAACCATGCCGGCAAGAGCATGGAATACACCGTGAAAGGAACGAACGAGAAGTTCATTCCGCATGTGATAGAGCCGAGTTTTGGCGTTGAGCGGGCGATTATGGCGGTGCTGGTAAGCGCCTACCGCGAGGATGAACAAAACGGCGAGAAGCGAGTCTATTTGGCATTGCCGGACAGCTTGGCGCCCGTTAAGTTCGCGGTTTCGCCGCTGCTAAAGAACAAACCGGAACTGGTAGAAAAAGCCCGCGAAGTTTATGCGCAACTGAAGCAAAAATACGGCGCGGTCAACTGGGACGATAACGGCAACGTTGGCAAGCGCTACCGCCGAAGCGACGAAATTGGCGTGCCGAAGCACATCACGATTGATTTTCAGACGCTTGAAGACGGTACCGTCACGGTGCGCAATAGAGACACCACCGAACAAGTCCGCCAAGATACCCAATCTTTATAAGTATTCGCCACAACCGTCTAAAGTTTTCGATAGACAGCTCTGGTGAACGGCTTGAGGGGTTCCAGGAAGTGCCTTTTAGGGGCAAATCTTGGCTCAAGCCAATCTGTTCACCTTACGATGCGTACTCGGCGAGCCTACGCTGACGGACGAGGCCGATCAGCATAAACCCGGACTTACCGAGCAACATCGAGAAGAGGATGATGGCGCCACCGACGAGCAGCGAGCCTGCGATGGTGCTGAGCACAACCACAATGACCGCCAGTGCGACCCGGTTGTAGACCCGGTGCAAGACCGAAGCTTCCAACACGGCGTACCGCCGGAACCGGGTTGCGTCGTAGACGCGCAGGTACCGGTGCATGAAGATGGCACCGCCGATGGCAAGCGGCAAGATGGTCGCCAGCGGGTAGATGAGATTTGTCATGTGGATTGCTCCGAAGATGACGCAGCTCATCGCCCGTTGGTGTGGTGTCCAGTGCTCTGAACCTTCGCGGAACGCTTGCTCTTCGCTGACGGCGGCTTTGTTGAAGAAGCCGAACGTATGACGTGCGAGTGACGTGCCTTCAGGTTCATCGAAGAGCCGCTTGTCCAGCTCTCTGCTTGCGAACCACAATGCCAGTACCGCGGCCAAAACGGGAATGAACCCGAACTTGCCGGCCGCCATGCCGATGGTCGACAGGATGGTGTGGCGCGAGGCCGGCACCAACATGATTTGCAGCTGAACGAGGCCGATGAAGACCACGACCATCGGAACTGCCCAGGCGTAGTGCCACCGGCGGAACCGAGGCTTCAAATCGCCGTAGCTCATCACGATGTGCCGCTCGGGAGCGGGTGGCATGAACTTCATGAGCGTACCGATGTACAGCCCGTCGCAGGGTCGCTTGAAAATCTGGCGGCCTGTTCGGAGCGACCACAGGGCGGCTTCGATGTGTTCGACGACGTTGTCAGCGTCGAAGTCACCGTCGAAGTCGTGATCCCAGTGATGAAGGGTCTCGACGAAGCGGCCCAGCAAGGGGTGGTTCATGGCGGCAGCGTCGTTTCCGCTGAATAGGACCCCATCGGGCAGCTGGTTGTGCTGCTCGAGAGGCCGCAGATCGCCGTCGTAGGACGGATCCAAGGTGATTGTCACCATGGAAGAATAGGGGCGGTGATCGATAACGACCGTCGCCAAACCGGTGATGACATACTCCTGGACGGTGTCCATGGGATTTCCTCTTTCTCTTGTAAAAGGGCGAACAGAAAGCACATTATACAACTAAATGGCACAAATTACAACAATGCATTTTGGGAATACGGCTTATGTCTTGCCAGCGTGGCCGTAAGAGAGCATAATCTGTAATAAGCAGTAAAAAGGAGAAGCGTTATGGAAGTGCAGATAAACTATCTCGCAGTATTGCTGGCTGCGATTTCGAGCATGGTTGTCGGCGCAGCCTGGTACGCGAAACCGGCATTCGGCAAAGACTGGCAAAAGCTTGCTAAGCTGACAGACAAACAAATGCGCGAAGGGTCTTTGTTTGCACTAGTGATTGCGTTTTTATCATCCGTTGTTATGGCAATAGTGCTGGCATACTTCACCTATCTGCTGCACTGGTTTTATGGCAATTCATTCCTGCAAGACGCCCTTGTAACGGGTGCGTGGGTGTGGGTTGGCTTTCAGGGCCTACGTATATTTATGCATGACCAGTTCGAGCAACGCCGCAAAAAACTAACAGCCATCAACGCCGGTAACGAGCTGGTGACTATCATGGTCATGGCATTAATTATCGGCTTAATCAAACCGTAAGGAACAAATCGTTTTATGAGACCATTCCGCAAAAAAGAACCCCAAAGAAAACGCGGCAACTATGCCTTTATCGATAGTCAGAACCTTAATCTCGGAACCCAAAAAATGGGCTGGAAGATGGACTGGAAGAAATTCCGCGAGTGGCTGAGGACAGAATACAACGTTGAAAAAGCATTCATGTTTATTGGCTATCTGCCTGATTTTGAGAAACTTTATGACCAGTTGCATTCACAGGGCTTTTTAGTGGTTCTAAAGCCAACGCTTGAGATGTTTCATACCGAGGAGCCAAAGACAGAAGGTGACACGCCGAGCGATGATTCAAAGCCAGCCGAGGAAAAGAAAGCCGTTAAGGGCAATATCGATGCCGACCTGGTATTACACGTCATGAAAGAAAAGCCTAATTACGACAAAGCCATTATTGTCTCCGGTGACGGTGATTTTTATAGCTTGTTGGAGCACCTTGACCAACAGGGCAAGCTACTGAAGTTACTGACGCCAAACTGGCAGTATTCCAGCCTGCTGAAGCCCTTCGAAAAGTACGTTGTGCGGCTTGACCAAAAACGCTCCGAACTTCGTTATCCTGATTATCGCAAACGAACCAAACACCAAGGCGATAACCGAAAAAAACAACAGTCATCGGCGCGCTGAGACTGTTAGGCTAAAGGTATGACTCAAACTGAGGCGTTGGCGATATTGGAATCCGGCCAGTCGGTGCTACTGACCGGCGCTGCCGGCACGGGTAAGACATATCTACTGAACCAGTACATTCGGCGAGCCCGTGCAGATGGTAAGAGTGTGGCTGTTACGGCCACCACGGGGCTGGCCGCCACGCATTTAAACGGAACCACCATTCATGCGTGGTCGGGAATCGGCGTACGTGAGCATATTGACGGAGGCTTTTTTCATAAGCTGAGCAAGCAACGCGCCGATTTGATAGCTAAATCCGATGTGTTGGTGATTGATGAAATCAGCATGCTGCACGATTTTCGGCTGGATATGGTCGATGAAGTCCTGCGCGGTGTGCGCGGCGGCGACAGGCCGTTTGGCGGGATGCAGGTTGTCTTGTGCGGTGATTTCTTTCAGTTACCGCCCATAAACCGACGAGAGGGAAGGCAGGGCGGATTTGTTACCTCTTCCCAGAGCTGGCTGCAAGATGCCTTTGTGGTCTGTTACCTGGAGGAACAATTCCGCCAAAGCGAAGACGAAGCCTACAGCGCGCTTTTGAATGGCATTCGTGCTGGCCAGCTGACGCGCTCTCAGTTGGACGCCCTGCAAGCTCGAACACAAGCCGTGGCCGATCCGTTTACGGCCCGGACGCGGCTTTTAACAACCAATGTGGATGTTGACGCGATTAATCACGTGCATCTTGATGAGCTGAACGAAAAAGAGCAGGTGTACGAGATGGAAACCTCCGGACGCAAGCAATACGTCGAATCGCTTATGAAATCTTGCCTGGCGCCTCAGACATTGCGCCTGAAGCGTGGTGCCATTGTTATGTGTATTAAGAACTCGCAGGACAAGAAGTATGTCAATGGCTCGCTGGGTGTTATAGAAGATTTTGAACCGTATACACACTACCCGGTGGTGAAGCTTTTAAACGGCCGAGAAGTAACTATCAAACCTGAGAGCTGGGAGTTGGTTGATGGTGATAAACGACGCGCTACACTGACGCAGCTGCCACTCCGTTTAGCTTGGGCAATAACGGTGCATAAGAGCCAAGGCATGACGCTCGATTCGGCTCGCATAGACCTGAGCAAGGCGTTCGTGGAGGGTATGGGATACGTGGCATTGTCTCGGGTACGCGGGCTAAAGGACCTTATCTTAGATGGTTTGAACGGCATGGCGTTACGCACCAGCCCTGTTGCCAGGCAGTTAGACGGTGAGCTGCGCCGGCGCAGTCATGAAGCGCTGGAATTACACGCTGAAACAATTCAGGTTTGGCACGCCGCCGAGGCTGAGCGAGCCAAGAAACCTCCCAAAGAAGCGCCACCGGCAAAATCGTCGAACTGGAGTGATAAAGTTGCGAAGATGCGCGAGACGCACCCCAATGCCTATAAGCCATGGACTGAAGAGGAGGACGTAAAGCTGGTAAAACTGTTCGCCAGCGAAAACGGCGTGAAAAAGCTAACTAAACTTATGGGCCGGCACCCTGGTTCTATAAGAGCCCGACTAAAGAAACATTTCGGCGAGGATGTGATAATCGCACCCTAAAAGGGCCGAATTATTCCTGTGAGAAGATGAGAACGGAGTAGGGGGCCAGGCGGATGACGGTGCCCTCGGGTCCTACTTCTACGTTGTTGATTTCGACATCTTTGAAGTCGGGGCTGTAACCGCTCCAGCTGCTATTAAAGCGGACGTGCCATATTCCTTTATGCGGGAAATTTATGCGGTATTCGGTATGGACGCGGTTATTGAAGTTCATGATGACCACGGTGTCGTCTCCCGGCCCGCCGTTGCCCCAACGATGATAGGCAAGTACGTTGTTGTTCCAGTCGGTGTGCAATATATTGATGTGCGGTCCGGATAGTCCGCCAGTGTTTTGAAAAGAGTTTTTGCGCAGTGCAATGAGGTCTTGGTGGGCTTTGATAATGCCACTGTAATGCTCGGCAGATTCCCAATCGAGCCCTTGCCAGTCATTGAAACTGCCACCTTGCATGAACTCCTGACCTTGGAATATCATCGGCCGGCCGGGCGAGGTGAGCACAAGCGCGCTTGCCAGCAAAGACCTTTTTCGGGCAAACAAACTGGCTGGATTGCCCGGCGAGATTATCTCGTTTAGGCGCGCGCCACCGTTTGCGGCGCTATCATGTGAATCGCTATAGATAACGCGCTGAAAAGGGTCGCCGTTGAATGTTTTAGTCAGCAGTCCGCAAACTGCCGACAGGTCACGTTGGGTATCTTCGAGGGCTCCTAAGCTTCGGCGCAGAACCTCCGGAAACGTCATTTCCCACTGGGCGCCAAATCCGGCGCCACCGGCGCTGGTTGGCATGGTCAAGTAATCGTTTTGGCCGACATCTTCGGCTATTAAAACAACGCTTGGGTTCACTTCACGCGCAACCTCTGTAAGCCTTTGTAGCAGGCGCCAGCCCTCGGGTATGTCGTTGGCGGGATCATCATTGTTGCCGCGCAAGTTACGGATATAAATTGTGGAATCAACCCGCAAGCCGTCGATGTGGCAGTCGGTCATCCACATAGCGACGCTGCCTAGGATGTAATCCTGTACTTCAGATCGGCCAAAGTCAGGCCGGGTATCTCCCCATGGCGTCTCGGCGCGCTCATCATTAAAGAAATAAATGCCGCCTTTGCTGTTCTGGCTCCAGCCGTCAAATTGCCAGAGGTCGAGACCAGCCGGGTCGGGGCCGAAATGATTGTAAACAACATCCAGCACGATGCCGATGCCTCGTTTGTGTGCCGCTTTAACGAGCTCCAGCAGCCCGCGCCGTCCACCGTATAAGCTCTCGATGGCGTAGATATAATCGGTGGCATAGCCCCAGCCACGATCCGAGGACATGCTGTTGATTGGCATCAGTTCAATCATATTGACGCCAAGCCCGGCAAGATAATCGAGTTTTTGGCTGACATCTTCGAACGTACCGGTTAGGGAAGGGTCGGGGCGGTAAAAAGTACCAACGTGTAGCTCGTACAAAACTTGCTGTTCGATTGGCGGTGGCGTGAATGCATCATCTTCCCATTCAAACGCTGTATCGGCGATAACCGACGTGCCGCCTGAGGAGGTGGTGAGTTGCAGTGAGTGCGGGTCGTTTCGGAATAGCTCTTTACCGTTGTTTAGAATAATGAATTTGTACTCCTGGCCTGCAACCGCGTGCCTGACATCAACACTCCAGTAGCCGCC
This sequence comes from uncultured Candidatus Saccharibacteria bacterium, assembly GCA_964420445.1. Classification (GTDB taxonomy): domain Bacteria; phylum Patescibacteriota; class Saccharimonadia; order Saccharimonadales; family JACDBH01; genus CAYQTN01. The sequence goes on along the minus strand of CAYQTN010000015.1, from coordinate 847 downwards.
TTGCTCACTTTCCATCTCGGTTCGGCTCCAATCGTTGAATGAGCCGGTCACAAATACCCGCTCAGCATAGTGGGCCCAGACACGAAACAGGACACCTTGCTTGTGTAGGTGGGCGCCGAGTGTTTTTGGTCGGGCTGACATATACATAAGAGTATGCAAGCATAAGCCGTTTAAGACAAGGTGTAAGGGCTGCCCGGCAAGGTTTGCTAGAATAGCTCTAATATGACAACCAAAAAACAACTGACTTCACACAGCTTCCCGGAAGATTTTTTGTGGGGCGCAAGCACGGCAGGGCATCAAGTAGAGGGTGGCAATTACGACCAGTGGACGGCGTGGGAGTTGGACAACGCCGCTGATTTAGCGAAAACCGCCGCTGCTCGGCTTCGTTGGCTGCCTGGTTGGATGAAGATAAAAGGCGACGCCGAACGGCCGGAGAATTATGTCTCGGGCAAGGGAGTTGATCATCTACACAGATACAAAGAGGACTTTACCTTCTTAAAGAAGATGGGACTAAACTCGTTTCGTTTTGGCATTGAGTGGAGCCGGGTCGAACCGGACCGCGGGGTTTGGGACAAGAAGGCGTTTGACCACTATCACAACTACCTCGACGCCCTAAAAGCCGAGGGCATTGAGCCGGTGCTGAACCTTTGGCACTGGACACACCCTGTTTGGTTTGAAGAGCTCGGCGGATTTAGTAAACGCTCCAATGTGCGCATGTTTGAGCGTTTTGTAGAAAAAGTCGCGGAAGAATTCGGCCAGGACATCCGCTATGTCATAACCATTAACGAACCGAATATCTATATTTCGTATCCAGAGCTGAACGGCAACGTACCCGTGCCACCTGCCC
>CAYQTN010000014.1:1767-9371 GCA_964420445.1 uncultured Candidatus Saccharibacteria bacterium | reverse complement strand
AAGACTATCGGACTCGGCAACGTCAAAGAAGCGACGTTATTCCCGCGCGACATCAACCGGCTCGCTCCCTAAACTGCTACAATACGACTCATGAGAATATTCGTTTTTGGCGACAGCATAGCTCAAGGCTATTTTGACAGCCGTGGCGGCTGGGCCAACCGCCTAATGGCGCATTACGGTCAGCAGACCTTGCAGCACATGGATGACGAATGGATGGAAGTATTCAATCTTGGCGTATCGGGCGACACGGCGCGAGGCGTGAGTGACCGAATAAAAGACGAGGTCACCCGACGGCACATGTCTGAAGACCGTGATTGCATCATCATCGCCGTTGGTATCAACGACGCCGTGCTTCGGGACAATAAAGCTCTGATTGATGTCTATGAGTTCCAGGAAATTTACGAGAGCATCATCGATCAGGCCCAGGCACTCAGTCCGCGTGTGTTGTGTGTTGGGCTAACCGCGGTCTTAGAGTCACAGACCGATCCCTGGCAGCACAGCGCCAGCGGTAAACAGTGGAAAAACAACCGTATCAATCTGTTCGAAGACACTATCAAGCAGTCGGCACAAGGCATGAACGCTGCTTTTTTGCCCTTGCATGACGAATTTCTTCGCAAACTGAAACGCAGTAAAATCCTGGCCGACGGCCTGCATCCCAATGACGCCGGCCACGATTTTATCTTTCGCAAAGTTCAAGAGGCCGTGGACTATATGGCGGCGCACGAGCCTTCCTAAGCAGTAGCTGTGGTAAGCTTGGCTTATGGCAGATTTATTGCGGGCAGAGCAAGCTTATTTTGATAGATACTTTTTTGATCCCGATGAGTCGGGGTATGAGCGCTTGGGGCAAAGAGACGCAAAGCTCGCCCATATTGGTTGGCACGTGGCTAAGATTGTCGGACGCAAAATGCCGGAGTGGTTTGAACGTCACGACGAGGGGCTCATAAGGCACGAAGTAATACCCGATTTAGCCATCTATGGCACGCAGCTGGCAAACGAATTTGAACTCCCTGAAGAAGATTTCCGCGACTTTGAGCACGCATATTCCGTAGAGGCGGTAGACAGGCGTTTGCGCTCCGCGCTTGGTGATATAGCCGATTATATCGAGCCGTTAGAGCACGCAACCCAGCCACGGCGGAATCTGCCTCGCCAAGCGGCCATCAAACTTTATTCATCTGCCGTAGATTTGGCTATCGAATTCAGCGTACTCGACCTTGCCGCTGCTCAGCGGGCCCGCATGGAAGAGCACATGCATGCTTCGTTCCCGCCTGAACTTGTTTAGACTTTCGGGGAATTGTCCAGCGATTGCCAGATGTACCAACAGGCGGCTGATTCATACGGGTGCCAGTTGTTCCGCTTCGCGATATCAGCAGTCGTTTCTTTATCTGGTAGTTCCTTCAAACCGTATAAGCGCATAATTCCGGTGCGTACGCCCAAGTCGCCATGCGCAAGTATGTCCATTCTGCCTAAGGAAAAGATAAGAAACATATGTGCCGTCCACTCACCGATACCTTTGACAGCTGTCAGCTCACGAATGATGTCGGCGTTATCCAAGCTATTCATTCGCTCAAGCTCAAGTGTTCCTGCCAGTACATGGTGGGCAAGGTCTTGAACGTAATTAGCCTTGGCTCTACTTAGCCCAGCTTCGCGCAGGCGCTCCGGACTTACGCTGAGAATAGCTTCGGGAACTGGGAAGGTGCCATCAAACAATCCGACAAAACGACGATTGATACTGGCCGCCGCTTTAACACTGAGCTGCTGTCCGATAATGCTCTCAACAAGCTCCCGGTAATAATCGGCATGTGGACGAAATGGTATGACGCCGAATCGTTTTACCAGTGGTGCTAGAACAGCGTCATGTTCAAGATGTTGGCCTGCGTCGCGCGCAACTGTGTCATTGGCAATCAAAGGCTGATTCATGCAGGTATTGTAGGTTCAGTAAGTCTGGTATCATAGTGCTTAAGGATAAAATCTAAACGGAACTATAATCTTGGAAACCGCTAACCCACTCAACCAGACGCAAGAAGTAACTAATACTCAAAATCCGCAAGACATTACCGATGGCGCGTCAAATGCCGCTGATTTCCAATCCACCGCACCTGTAGATGCGCTTAATCAAGAGGCTCAAAATCTGAGCGTGCAAGAAACGGGCGATCCGATAACCGGAGCGGCCGTCAGTACCGCAGGGGACAGTATGCCCTGGGTCTGGGGTGCCGGCATCGTGCTTATTCTGGTCGTTTCGATAGTCATTATCTACCGGGTGTTACGCGAAGAATCAGAAGCCGATGAGCTTGTGACGGCTCGCCCAGCCCGAGCATCGAGCGCTAAAAGTGCAGCAAAAAAGCCTGTCCGACCGAAGAAAACTACTCGTACCGGCAAGAAAAAGCCAGCTCGTAAGAAGACGACAGCAAAGCGCAAGTAGCACCCCTGTCCGTTTTAGGACTCAAATCTGTTATGCTTAAGCGTATATGGCACGCGTAATACGCCCGATTGACGGTGACGACGATAGTCCCGCCGATAAACCGAAACGCCCATCAGCAAAGAAGGTGGAGCAGGTTAGTGATGCAGACAGCCCGTCTGCGCAGGATGCTGCAGAGCCAAGCACTGATGCCGCTGATGATTTAACACTGGATGAACTCAACGAGTCATTGAAGTCACTGTCGCCGGATATGGGCGAAACGCCGATAGAAAAGATAGAAGATGACGATGAAATTAAGCTCGACGGTCCAGAAGTCGCCATTGATAATCAAGAGCTAGATGACATGCTTGCTGATGAAGAGGATGCCACCGACCCATCGGTTGATGAGCCCGCTGAGCCGGAAGCACCCGAGCAGTCAGAACCCCTCATTGAGACTTCACCCGACGAACCACCTGAGGAGTCCGAACCAGTAGAGTCCGAGAACGAAGAGCTCGAGACCAAAACCGAAAAACCGGAAGCTCTCAGTGACGAAGACGGGTTGCCAGACGACCCAGAAACGCGTAAAGCCGTTGATGAAATTGTTGCCGAGGAAGCCGATGTGGTGCTGGCAGCAGAAGACATGGAGCGCGAGATTGACGCTGATATCGAACAGCCGAAACCGCGGAACATCTTTATGCGTGTGCTGGGTAGTACCCGTGGTCGTTGGATCATGCTAGTTTTGCTCACTCTGGGCCTCATCGCCGCCGGACTGGTACCGACCAGCCGCTACTTTGTGCTGAATACTGCCGGCGTACGGGCCTCGTTATCGCTTCGGGTTGTTGATGCAGGTACATTGCAGCCGCTGAAGAATGTGACTGTGCGCGCTGGCGGTGCGTCGGGACTTACTGACGGAAACGGCACGGTTGTACTGCAAGGTGCTCGCCTTGGTAGGACTAATTTGCAGATAGAAAAGCGCGCCTTCTCGTCGTATGACCGGCCAGTCACCCTCGGGTGGGGGAGTAACCCTTTAGGCGAATTCGAAGCCCGCGCCGTTGGTTCGCAGTACACCTTCGAAGTAAAAGATTTCTTAAGTGGTAAACCAATTGCGGGAGCCGAAGCCACATCTGGTGACGGTAATGCCAAGGCTGACGAAGAAGGCAAGTTGGTCCTGACCCTCGATACGGCTAATCTAGAGGACTCAGAACAGATTGTTGTACTTATCAGTGCAGGCAATTATCGCACCGAAACGATTACTCTTAGTGTAAGCAATAAAGAGGCGCAATCGGTAGAGATGGTGCCATCGCGCAAACACGTGTTCGTATCGAAACGCTCGGGCAAGTACGATGTCTACACTGTCGATGTAGACGGTAAAAATGAACGGAAAGTTGTCGAGGGGAGTGGTCTTGAGCGCGACGACATTACGCTAGTTCCGCATCCGAGTGAAAACAAGGCGGCTCTTGTGTCCACACGCGAGCGTGTCCAAAACAGCGAGGGTTATCTGCTTAGCACTGTCTACGTGGTAGATTTTGACTCGGGCGATTTAGTAAAGATTGATCAGTCTGAGCAAATCCAGATTATTGGCTGGTCGGGCGATAGCCGCCTGCTATACGTGAAGATTGCAGCAGGCACCAGCGCGGCCGATGCCAAGCGCCACAGACTGATGAGCTATAACAGCCGAAACTTTGCCGATATCAAAGAACTCGCCAGCGCTAACTCAGTCAACGACGTTTTGATGGCCGGCAATCGGGTGTACTACGCGCCTTCGAATATCTTTAATGAAAACCCCAACCCAGGCTTGTTCGCCGTTAATCCGGACGGCGGAAACCTGCAGACAGTTCTGAATAAAGAGGTTTATAACATCTTCCGAACGTCTTACGATACCTTGGATATCAGCATTGGAGCGAACTGGTACACCTACACGCTTGGTTCCGCTACGGCCGCAACCGCCAGCCAGCCACCAGTCACCCAATACTCCCGTGCCTACGCCGACGCGCCTAACGGCGAATCTAGCCTTTGGGTCGACACGCGTGACGGCAAGGGAGTGCTATTGCGGTATGACAAGTCGGCCAAAGCAGACAGCAGTCTGGTGAACCGGAGCGGATTAAAAGTCCCCGTATACTGGCTCACTGGCTCACACGTTGTATTCCGATTGAACGATGGCACAGAGACAGCCGACTTTATAGTCAATGTCGAGGGCGGTGATGCACGTAAGATCACTGACGTGACAGACACGAACGGCGTCGACCGCTGGTTTTATTACTAGGTATTAATCTTTCAAAATACAAATACGGATTTTACCGTCTGAATGCAACGCACCGCCCAAGACGCGGTTTTTAAGCCGCATAGCCTCACCGACTTTCTCGGTGATAGTTTTGGCAACGCTGTGGCTGTTACGTAAATCTTCGACGATAAGATCACGTTCTGCATTCGTGTCCGGGTCTACCATATGAGTCAGTTGGGCGTTGTGACGGATGGGCATGATACCGATATCGCGTGAAGCCGCCCCAACCCATAATTGCCTGCCAAGTTTTCTACGGTCAGGGCGATGAAACCGATCCCAAAAACGTACGTCCTCATGAAAGGCTTCAGGCCCATCCAGGTGGCATGCCCAAAAACGCACATGGTGCCGGTGTGACGGGCTATCGATGCGAGGCTTTTGAAAGCCGAGGTCCTGCTTGCGGCCGAACAGGTAGAGGTTGCTGAAAGGGGCTGTCGGGTATGGCCGACGCGTTAAGATTGCCCGCGCCATTTTGTAGAGGCTGTGGGGGGTGCGCTTGTCGGCAGTATGCCAGCCGGCTTTTTTCATGGCACGTTCAATCTGAGTCTTTGAACCGATAATGCCGATGTTGATAGGATCGCTTGCAAACCCATCCGGAGTCACGCAGTAGAGGGGAATGTGCTTCGGGCGCACAAACAGCCGTATGCCGCGAATTACCAATGGTACAAATGCGTAAGCCATAAACACATAGGTCACGAACAACGCCAGCGCCCACGGCACTCGGTTCTCGATGAACGGGAAGACCTCCCAGACGGCAACATAAACGATACCGATACCAAGCCCGAGAACGCTCAGGCGCTTTAGAAGACGGATAGCGAGAGAAAGCATAATGTATTACCGTATAGCATAGCAGATGACAGACCATACACGTTTCTTAGGCGAGTTAGAGGAATTCTATAGCCATGGCGCCCGCGATTTACCGTGGCGCGAGACAGACACAAGCGGGCGTATCGACCCGTATCATGTTTTGGTTAGCGAATTCATGCTTCAGCAAACGCAGGTCAACAGGGTGATTCCGAAATACCAATCATTCCTAGCGGCTTTTCCAACCATTACCGACCTTGCCAGCGCAGAACTTGCGGAGGTACTTCAGGCTTGGGTCGGGCTGGGGTATAACCGCAGGGCAAGATTCTTGTGGGAGGCTGCCAAGGTGCTTGCCGGTAAGCCGCAACCATGGCACCCTGACATGCTAGTCACACTCAAAGGAATCGGCCCGAACACCGCCGCCGCGACAGCGGCTTACAGCCATGATGAGGCGGCTGTATTTATCGAGACCAACGTACGGACTGTTATCATTCACCACTTTTTCTCAGATAGTTCGGACATACAAGATGCCGAGATTCGTCAAAAACTAACCGGAGTTTTGCCTTGGCACAATGACTGGAAAGGTGTTCTACGCTCGCCTAGGCACTTTTACTGGGCGCTCATGGATTATGGAACGGTACTAAAATCAACCGTGGGTAATCACAACCGTCGCAGTCGCAGTTATGCAAAACAGAGCACCTTCCAAGGCTCACGCAGGCAGCTGAGAGGTGCGCTCATCCGTTTGCTTACGACTGGTCCGATGAGCGTTGATGCCGCCCGCCAAGCCCTGCCAGATAATCGGCTAGACGAAGTCATTACCACCTTGGCTGCGGAGCAGCTGGTCTCACTTCAAGATAAAACGCTTATGTTGTACAATGAAAGGTAGCAATATCAACGCATGACGCATGCAGACTAAACAGGAACCCGTTGATGGATCCAAATACCCAAGCCCCAAATCAAGACAATCAAACACCCGCTGCGCCGCCTGCAACCGAGCCGGCTCCGGCTCCGTCAGACGTAGCCTCAGCACCTACGCCGCCGGTACAAAGCGAGCCAGCAGCGCCATCACCGGCTCCTGCCCCACAACCCGACGCACCGGTACCAGCGCCTTCCGACCAGCCCGGCATGCCCGCTCCGGCCGCACTGCCTGTCAAAAAGTCCACAGCTCCCATGATGATTATCGTCCTGGTTCTGGTGGTCGTTGTCGCCCTGGCAGCGGTCGCGTTTTTCGCCCTTGGCTAGAATATGAAACTTCGCCTTACTAAGTTTGTCCACGCATGTCTGTTGGTAGAAACGGACGATACCACCGTGCTCATCGACCCTGGCCAGATGTCTGTCGAATCAGGTCTCCTGAAAACGGATAATTTTGACCGTCTTGATGCGGTTGCGATAACGCACGAGCATTTTGATCACTTCGACCCCAAGTTCACAACCGAATTAACCAAGAAGTTCCCAGACTCGGCACTCATATCGACACCCAGTGTATTGGCTCAGTTGAAAGAAGGCGGCATCGAGCGGCCATCAAGCCACACATCAGTCACTTCAACCCCACTGCCTCATGAAAGCATGGAGCCATTAAGCGGCGGGGTGACGGCAGACAACATTATGGTTGACGTTTTAAGCGTACTCACGCATCCGGGCGACAGTCATCATCTTACTGACACCAAAGCGCTACTGGCGTTACCGCTGGCGGGGCCGTGGGGCGCTGCAATAGAGGCCATTCGCCTTGCCGAGAAGCTAAAGCCGACACATATCATTCCTATTCACGATTGGATGTGGAACGATGCCTGGCGCCTCAGTATGTATGACCGCTGCGAGCAGTACTTCAGCAGCAAGGGCATAACCTTTCTTAAACCGGTCGACGGCCAACCGATAGAACTCGACCTCGGCTAATTGATTATCAGAGGTAAAAATGGTATAATTACCCGGTTGTAAATGCCGTATGGAAGAATATCCGTTTAAACCATTTGAATCTCCTGAGCAATCGGAACCGACCGGTGAAGATGCCGCATATAAAAAAAAGAAGAAAAAGACCACTCGCTTTCCGCTACCGATAGTAACGTCAGAAACTACCGCCGATGCTGAGCCACCAGTGACCGAGCAAAAGCCTGAAACTGTCTTGGAGGA
>CAYQTN010000014.1:0-1757 GCA_964420445.1 uncultured Candidatus Saccharibacteria bacterium | reverse complement strand
CCGCGAGACCGAGCCTGAAGAGCCGAACGAAGCTGCCGAAGAATTGCTTACCGACCCAGAAGCAGAATCTGAGCTTGCCCTAGAGCCCGAAGTCGCTACCGAGTATGAACCCTTGCCGGATATCGAGTCAGAGTTTTCTAGCGAAGCCCCAATTATCATTACCAGAGCCGAGGCGCCGACCATACCCGAAACTGAATTAGAAATGGAAACGACCGTAGTCGAAGAACCAAAAGTCATCGAGGCAGAACCACAGCCGGTGGCGGCTGAACCGGAGCAGCCGGCTACTTGGTCATCCGAAAATTCAGAGACGGATGCCGCTCCACCGTTTCACGCGCCTGAAGCGTTGCGACCCGAGCTTGAAGCCGAGCCAATGCCAGAATACACACTCGATCCGGTGCCAGAGGCAGAGCGCCAAACCATGTTTGACCCGAGTGCCGCTGTTATTGAACGCTCCGCTTCATCGGCAAGTGGCCGACCGACAATCGAGCAAGCTGACGCAGTCTATCGTGCCGAACGCCACGGTGTCAGAAGGGGAGTTGTAAGCGGCGCATTGTTTGGCTGGTGGCTGGGCCGTCGTGGTAAGCGTCAGGCGCAGCATAGCGCCGAGGTGGCGCTTAAAAGCCGTGACAAAGAAATCAAGAAACTGACTACCGAGCACGAACTGGCGGCCGAACGCCTCACAGCAATGGAGCGTACCGAATCGACCCTTATAAATCTTGGCGAAAAGCCTCAGGCGACAGTGATAGAATCCGTGCCGGCTCCGAGCCAGCCAGAGGCTATCAAGCAGAAAGTTGAAGCCAAACCGGTAGCTTCGCCGCCTCCAGAAGAAGTGGCTATCAGTGAAGCAACCTATGCGGTTGGTACCGATAAACGTGTCGAGACCAGTGCGTGGCATCGTTATGAAGTAGATAAGAAGACGGGCAAACTTATCGAACAGCCCGAGGTTGCTTACGGGCAAGAATTTCTAAAAGAAACCAAACAGGAAAAACTGCAACGTGATGCAGCCGAACCACAAGTTGCCGTGCAAGTCGGACAGACGGTGCTACATGCGAATAAGCAGGGTACTGCCGAACCGGCCGTTCAATCACCAACGAACACTGCAGCCCCAACACCGTCGTCTCAGCCGTCCCGGGCTTCGTTTGCAAAGAGTCAAATCGTTCGTAGTACCAAGAGCCCGCTGACGTGGATAGTCGCGTTTGCTATCGTTGTAGTTTTGTTTATCGCTGGCGCATTGGGCTAAGGCTCGCGCTACAATATAGGCGAAACAATCAGGGGGTCTATCATGACGTTTGACGAGTATCAAACCGCCGCGTTGCGTACGAATCTGTCTAAGCCAGACAAGCTGCAAGAGCTGATGCAACAGGTTTTGGGTTTAGGCGACGAAGTCGGTGAAGTACAGGCGATATTCAAAAAGTGGCTACGGGACAACGAAGCAGATTTTGCACAACTTGATGTTACAAGCCTCAAGAAGGAGCTCGGTGATGTGTTGTGGTATATCGCGGTTGTCGCGCACGATTTGGATATCAAGCTCGAAGACATCGCCAGTTATAACATCGATAAACTCGCCGATCGTCAGCAACGCGGCGTACTGAGAGGGTCAGGAAACGACCGCTGATGTACAACACTGCCCAACCCTACGCAGCTTCGTATTTTCTTGTAAAAAAAGTCGGTATGTTAGCATTTGTCCTGCGCAGCAACACTACCTGGATGGATGGCTACTTCGGTTTGCCGTCTGGAAAAGTCGAATAACTAGAATC
>CAYQTN010000013.1:2194-10223 GCA_964420445.1 uncultured Candidatus Saccharibacteria bacterium | reverse complement strand
CTGGCGGTTTCTGGTTCCGTGGCGAAAAGAAACCATTATCCCAGCCGCATGACGAGCAAGTCCTTAAGGAGCAGCGACATTCCCTATATATAGGTTAATTAATGTGTCGGACTAGTGAATGGCTAGGGGCATTCCTCGACCGAGCGGCGGGTCCCATCAAAAACAGGCGACAACCGGATACTTAGAGGCAAAATGTATCCGAAGTCACTACTCGCCACGACACTAAGTAGTCAATCATCTTCAAGCCAGGATTATGCGATCCAACCGCTACGAAATCTAGAATACCAACGCCTATGCATGTCGCATATGTTTCGGCTGCGTCAGGCAAAATAAATAGCGTGAAACAAAATAGTCACATACGCAATCGCATGTATAAGTATAAAAATCAAGTAAAATAACCGTATCTATAATATACGTATTTTGTTCAGTGTTAGAAAAATAGGAATCACGTATTGGTATCACTGGGCAATATCGTGACTGATTAGCAATGCTATGACATAGCCATGTTTAATTCGTACAACGTTGTATCACCAGAGTTTATTACTTGCAAAAAGAGCAACTAAAAGATAAAAAAAGCTTTAGCACTATGTAGGTGAGAGTGCTAAAAAATACTGATTACATAATTCATGAGAATTCACAAACGTTACTACCCTTAAGCGTTTGTATGTGTATTGTTCGCTAAATTCACTAATTGTCAATATTACATCAGATAATATTGGCACTTAACAGGTTAGTATATTATTTATAACAACGTGTATCTATTGACTGAATGTAGCTGCCGGAGTATGATGTATTTGTGATTAACAAAAACAAAAATTCAGGGTTTTTCATCACAACAGGGTCTTTTACTTAAAGACCAAGCGTCGCTTACTAGTCGCTAAACGACTTGTGAGCGGTCAGTCAAAGCCATACGGACGGTAAGCGCTATAAATTAAATATTATTGAGCGGATTTACCGTCCCGGCTCCAAATAGCAATACAGTGTGCAGCTAGGAATCTATTTCTTGGCTGCACACATTATTACAAACGTACATTTAATACATACAGAAAAGCGAACATGGACACCGCACAAGCACAGTTGGACAAAAAGGATACATGGGCATTTTTGGCGACACTATTTATAACGATACTTTTTATGCTTGGAACCAACCCGCGTGAAATCTCAGTCCAATTGCTGCTCGCGTTGCCGGTACTTGTCGGCCTTATGTCTTATTATTTCGTTAAGATCATGACCGGCCTATTTACCGACATGGAATTGGAACGCAGGCAAAGACTCAGTTTCGTATTGGCTACAGGTCCGACGATTATGATCGTACTCGGATCGCTCCATCAGCTGGGGCTGCAAGACGTTGCCCTCGCCAGCCTGTTTGTCGTAGGGCTTGGCTGGTATTTGCGCAGGAACCAGCCGATTGCTTCTTAGGCGGTTGGTTATCTCTTAGAACTAACTTCGCTGTACTGTCTGGGGTTCGCGTCGGGGAAGTTTGTTATACTTACCATAAGTATGAATGACTCCCTTCCGCAGACCAATTTCGAGTTGCCTACGCCGCAAGGAGCTGGTGAGACAGCTTCCTTTGGAGCTGAACAGCAGCAGGCCCCTTTGCAGCCGCCTGCAGCCCAGGGGCCGTCAGGTCCTTTGCCGGCACCACTGAACGTGCCGGAACCCAACCCCGTAGCTATGCCGACGCAAGGCAGCGTGCCGACACCGGTTCCCGCACCTGTAATAGCCGATGACAGTGACTTGATTGAAAAGGAGTGGGTGCAGCGGGCTAAACAGATAGTGGCCGCCACGAAGGACGATCCTTTCAAGCAAAATAAGGAACTGAACAGGTTCAAGGCGGATTATCTGAAGAAGCGTTACAACAAAGACGTAAAGATTGAGGAATCTTAGGCCGGGGGTGGCTGTGATATGAGCGGTTTTATTATCATATTCCTAAGCTTATTACTGGCTTTGGGCATCGTGGGCTTCGCCGGTTTCTTCCAGGCACGCCGTCTCTGGCGTGAGCAGAAGAACTACGAACGTAGCCTAAAAATGGTGCCTCTCCTGATACATTTGCCACCGCCTAGTGATGACACCGAAGGTGGTTCTCGCGATGTGCGCGATGTCGTAGATGAGACGGTCAGTAGGGGCCAGATAGTCTATAACATCATAGCGGGTACTTTTAAGAAGGAGTTTAAGAGCAAATTCTACGGCCAGCGGCACTTCAGCTTTGAAATCATTGGCTCAAAGGGCCTGGTTAATTTCTATGCCTCGGTTCCTGTATCTATGCTCGATGTAGTCCGCCAGGCAGTTGTGAGCGCATATCCTTCGGCACGGCTCGAAGAGGTGTCCGAGCACAACATATTCAGTCCCATCGGCCGTATTAGCGGCACCATGGGCGGCGAGCTGACGCTTAAGGAAAACTACGCGTATCCGATAGCAACTTACCAAGACCTGAAGCGCGATGCGCTACAGAGTATATTGAACGCGTTGTCGACTCTGGATAAAGAAGATGGCGCCGGTATCCAAATATTAATGCGTCCGGCTGACCCGAGCTGGCGCAAACGTGCTTCTGCTATAGCCGCTAAGAAGCGCAAGGGCAAAGACACCAAGAAGGCAGGTGGCGCGGTACTGCAATTCTCTAAAGAGGTCCTGACCGCAGCAGTAAAGCCACCGGAAGAAAAGGATGGCAAGGGTGAAGAGAAGAAGGAACTGTCGTCACTCGAGCAGTCAGTGCTGGATGCTATTGAAGATAAGACTCGTTATCCCGGCTATGAGGTGCTCATACGCGTGGTCGCAAGCTCGAACGTTTCGCAGCGTGCGCAGAGCATTCTTAATAATATTGTCGCCAGCTTTTCATTGTTTGACGCGCCTGGAAAGAACGGATTCAAGTTTACGCCCGCGAAGGACATAGAGAGTTTTACAACAGCTTACATCATGCGGTTCTTTCCGCCGGAGCACAACCAGAACATCTTAAACGCTGTCGAACTTGCAACGATATTTCATTTTCCTGACCAAAGCAATATCCCGACAACGCAGCTTGAACGGCAGGCCAGCAAGCAGGTCGACGGACCACGCAATGTCTCTGACGACGGTCTCATGCTGGGCTATAACATTTTCCGCGGCACTAAGAAGCGCATCAATCTTGATCCCGAGGATCGGCGCCGGCACATCTATGCTGTTGGTCAAACCGGTACTGGTAAGTCCACCTTCCTTGAGAACCTTGCCTTGCAAGATATGCTTGCTGGCAACGGCTTTGCTTTTATCGACCCGCACGGCGATGTTGTCGAGAACCTAATGGCCATGGTGCCCAAGGAGCGCACCGAGGACGTCATCTATTTCAACCCCTCAGACATGGACTATCCCCTAGGGCTAAATATGTTCGAGTTTGATGATCCTGATCAGATAGACTTCTTGATTCAAGAAACCATCGGTATGCTTTATAAGCTTTACGACCCGCAGCGCCAGGGTATCATCGGCCCGCGCTACGAGCACTTATTCCGCAGCGCGGCACAAACAGTTATGGCAGACCCCGCTGGTGGCACATTCATTGATATACCGAAACTCTTTAATGACGACGCCTATGTAAAGAACAAGCTGAAGCACGTCACCGATCAGACGGTGTTGGACTTTTGGCAGAAAGAGATGCCAGCCAGTCAGCGTAGCAACGAGTTTGGAGAAGTGAAGAGTTGGTTCGTAAGTAAGTTCGGCGCATTCTTAAGTAACAAGATGATGCGCAATATCATCGGGCAGACCAAGAGCTCGTTTAACTTGCGCGATATCATGGATAACAAAAAGATTTTGCTGGTAAACCTTAGTAAAGGCCGAACCGGTGAACTGAACTCAAAACTGCTAGGCATGATATTTGTCATGAAGTTCCAGGCTGCAGCCATGTCGCGAGCCAACATACCCGAAGACCAGCGCGTTGACTTTAGTCTCTACGTGGATGAGTTCCAGAACTTCTCGACCGACTCCTTTGCCAGTATCTTGAGCGAAGCTCGAAAGTACCGCCTGAGCCTTATCGTAGCTAACCAGTTTACGACTCAGCTGACCGAAGAAATCCGTGACGCTGTGTTTGGTAACATCGGTACCATCGTATCGTTCCGTGTCGGTACAAATGATGCCGAGTTCTTAGCCAAATACTTCGCACCCGTATTCGACCCGCAGGACTTGCAGCGCATACCAAACTTCAACTCGGTTACACGCATGCTGATAGGTGGTGTACCAACCCAGCCGTTTAGTATGGCTACGCTGCCGCCACTGGGGCGCCCAAATCCGCAGCTGGCTACCGCGCTCAAGCAACTATCGGCAGCTAAATTCGGCAGTCCACGCGCCAAGGTTGAGGCTGATATCTTTGGCCGCCTGAAGACAGAGGAGCCCGCAAAACAGGCTTTCAATACTGGGCCGTTGCCAGGTGGAAGCGTACCTCAATCGGGTCCTGGCGGGGCCCAGAAAGGCTCAGGCGGCTCGTTCCTGGATGAATGGCTTGCCAAGCGGCAGACACCTGTCTCGCCGCGGCCGGCATCGCCGTGGAGCTCGAAGCCAGCTAAGCCTTCGGCCATACCTGCAAAACCAGCTGCCATGCCCGCAAAACCTCAGGCAAAACCGCTATACGACTCTTCATTGTCACTGGGCAATCCGAAAGCCGGCAAAGCAGTGAAATACGGCGACCCCATGGCTGCCCGTAACATTTCGAGTAACGAGCTTGAGCAAGAAGAAGCGCTCCGGATAGCCGAGCAGTTGAAGCAGGAACTTCAGCAGAAGATGCCCGCTTCCGAATCCAGCGGCGTTCCTGTGCCCCCATCGGACAGGCAGCCGGAGGAAGACCTCGACACCATCTTTATAGATCAAGACGGTAACTTCAGCGTTAAGCCGCAAGAAGAGATTACCGAAGAGCCCCAGTAGTCCTTAGGAGTTACGCTTCCGGACGAGACGGATAAGCAGTTCAATGAGAAGGCCGACAAAGAAGCCGCCGACGAACAGCAGCGCGAACAGCAGAAAATTGTATTCATAACCGTAATGCTTGCTGATCCAGAGGAACCCGCTACTTCCGATGAAAGCAACTATACCGCCGGCCAACACTCCTGATGGGCGGGCGACGGTTTTACCCGCAACTTCACTGACCGCTTCGACGACGGGTTGGTGTACGACCTTGCTAAAAGCACGGGCGGGGGCGGGTAGTCGGCTGCGAGCGCGTTTAAGCGTACGGGCATAGGCCATATCTTTGAGTTCTCTGTTTACATACAGCGACTGGTCACTCTCAGATGATTCCGCCTTCAGTTTCTCTTGGATTGTTTCTTCGCTTGATGCAGCCTCGCGCTCAGCTGTAGATCGGATGTCTTCCAGTTTCTCGGCATGTTCGTGCCGGCTGGCTTGGGCCTTTTCCTGAGACTGACGTTCGGCTTCACGCCGTTGGTTGCTTAGCTCATGGGTTGAACCACCGTCTTGTTCGTGGCGGGGTGCTCGCTCAGCCATAACTACACGCCTCCTGTTTGAGCAAAGTCGGTACGAATCAGTTCGAGCTCAGTTGCCATCAGGCGTGAGCGGGCAAAGAAGTAACCGATAATAGTGGTCGCTGTGAAGCCGATGGCAAGACTGGTACCCGGTCCGGTATTCGGTAGGGTGGTGGTGACGTACTCAGAACTCTTCGGTAGTGGGCAGTCCACTTTGATGTCGAGTTGGTTGCCAAACTTATTGCTAATGACACAGTCGTACGCAGTAGTCATGACGCCCGGCTGATTTGTAGCCGGAATCGGGCTTTTCATCTTTACGCGGAAGGCATTTGTAAGCTCGTTCTCGGCCTTAACTGTCTGTGGTGCCCACGAAACCGTCTTGGACTCTTCGTCGTAGGTGCCACCTTGTTGCTTCAGGAACGCTTGGTCGAGGTCGGCGTAGTCCAGGATATCGCCGATGTAGTCACTGACGTTAACGTTGGCTCGGTCGTAACCGTAGCTATTGCGGGTGATCAAGCTGTATTCGACACTGTCGCCGGCTTTTACGCTACCGCTGGCTGTAGCTTCCGGGGTGAGGTTTTGGGTAAGGTTGCGGGCGGTTTTCTCTTGGGTGAGAGGCTTGTCTGGCTCTGACTCAACCGGGACGCTGCAGGCAACATCGCCGTCGCTTTGTGTGGTACCAGTACCGATACTGTAATTGATAACAACAGTCGCTTCGTAGGTGCCATCTTCATACGTATGGCTGGCGGTGTCCTCATAAACTGCAGAGCGCTTGGTCTGCACGTTAGAGCCGTCGCCGAAGTCATAGACATAGCTTCGAATGGTCGTAAGTCGCGGGTTTGAAGAAGTTATACGAGTGCGCAGGGTGAATTCTTTTGTTGTGCGATTAACAGCAGAGTTGGTCACCACACAGGCGACAACCGGTGTCACACAGGACGGGTCGGAGCTGTTTATGGACGAGTCGAGAGGGCAAGGGGTAATGGCGGTAATGCAAAGCGTACTGCCGCCGCTCCAGGCATCCGCGGCGTTGCTGGCGGACAACTTTGCCGCGTTGCAGGCTTTCGTGCCATTTGGCAGACTGGCCTTAAGCCGGACCCTGACCACCAGTGCGGTTTTGAAATGCGGCGTATAAGTAACTTGTCCAAGCGGCATAGCTATTTGTTTGCCGTTGCCAATCAAACTGATTGCCGGCGTAGAGCTGACTATATCGAACTTACTTAAGTCAAACTCGTCGTGCAAGACAGCGTTTTGGATCGGCTGTGAGTCTACTACCGTGTTCCGGTATTCAAAGCGGAAGGAGAATTCCTCGCCCGGCTTGAGGGTACGCGGTCCGCCGTCTATGGTTTTGCGTAGTTCGAGGGCGGGCTCTTTCAGATTAGGGACACCTACCTGTGTGAAGTTGCCGCAGTCGACAAGAATCCAGAATTTTTTGCCATCCTTTGTTCCTTCGAACGCGCGGTAGGAGTTATAGGAGTTCACAATATCCCAGGCGCGTAGCTGCCGCAGGTAGACGCTGCCACTTCCGTAGCTGACAGGTACTTCGCTGTCCTTGTACTGCTGCTTAATCTGACCGGCTTTGCTGACGGCGGACAGAGAGGTGCGCCCGATTGTCCAGAAATCAGAACGGTCGGAGCGGATGGTAGTGTTCGGATACAGAGGCAGGGCGGCGATATCCTCGCGGCTCAGGCCGAAGCGGCTATATATGGCGGCTACATTTTTGTCGGCCGTCTGGCCATCCCAGGCACGTAAGATATCATCCCTGGTGTTTAGGCCGTTGATAATATAGTCGTTCGAAAAGGCGAGTGATTTCTCCGGTGGGGCAACGACCGCAAAGACTTGGATAAACATCGCAAGGGCTACAAACCCGAAGCCGGTGCGTCGTAGTGACTCCTCTGCTTTCACGCGCTTTGCATAAAATGAAACCGTCCCAAGAAGGCTGGGGTTGAAAGGTAGGTTGCTTATCAGTTTGCGGAACATCGTAATTCGTTCATTTTGTTTGTTTCTTAGCGAAGGTGCTCATGGTTATTGAACCATAGATTTGGACAATAGGGCAAGCTGTTTGCCTTGCGAGTGGAATTTGGGATATACTAAAGGCCAGAAGATCAAGAGAGTAACAGCTTAGAGAGGGTACTTCTAGTGGAAAAAAATAAAGACTATGGTTCTGAAGATATTCAGGTGCTTGAAGGCCTTGAGCCTGTCCGCAAGCGCCCCGGTATGTATATCGGCAGCACCGGTAGCGTCGGTTTGCACCATCTCATCAAGGAAGTCGCCGATAACTCTATAGACGAAGGTATTGCCGGTCACGCCACTGAAGTCAAGGTGACGCTCATGGCAGATGGTGGCGTACGCGTCGAAGACGACGGCCGTGGTATTCCGGTAGACGTTCACTCTAAAACTGGCAAGAGTACCCTAGAAACCGTACTTACGGTGTTGCACGCCGGTGGTAAGTTTGGCGATGAGGCCGGTGGTTACAAGGTCTCAGGCGGTCTGCACGGCGTCGGCGTCTCGGTCGTCAACGCCTTGAGCGACTGGTGCGAAGTCGAAGTCCGCCGCAATGGCAAGGTCTACTTTCACCGCTACGAGCGGGGCATTCCGCAGGG
>CAYQTN010000013.1:0-2184 GCA_964420445.1 uncultured Candidatus Saccharibacteria bacterium | reverse complement strand
GGTGGTAAGTTTGGCGGTGGTGGATATAAAGTATCCTCGGGTTTGCACGGTGTCGGTTCCAGCGTGGTAAACGCGCTATCTACCAAGCTTTACGCCGAGGTTAAGCGCCAGGGCCATGTCTATACCCAGAGCTACCAGATTGGCGCGCCTGACGCTCCAGTCAAAAAAGGCGGGAAGACAGATGAAACCGGTACGTCGATTACGTTCTACCCAGACCCAACCATCTTTAAAGAAACAGTGGAGTTTGACTATAACTGGGTCGTGGACTACCTACGCCACCAGGCCTACCTGACGAAGGGCATCAAGACCACGGTCATAGACGAACGCAACGACAAGCGTTGCAGTTTCTACTTTGAAGGCGGCATTCAATCTTACGTACGCCACCTGAACATAGGCAAAGAGACAGTCGGCGATAAGATTTTTTATGTCGAGAAGCTGGCTGGCGACGTTATGGTAGAAGTAGCCCTGCAGTACAACGACACCTATAACGAAGTGGTTAAGGCTTTTGCTAACAACGTCTACAACCCAGACGGCGGTTCGCACCTGGTTGGTTTCCGTACGGCTTTGACCCGTGTTATCAACGACTATGCTCGCAAGAATGGCTTGCTTAAAGAAAAAGAAGAGAACCTCAGTGGCGAAGATACTCGCGAGGGCCTGACCGCTGTCATATTGGTTAAGATTCCTGATCCTCAGTTCGAAGGCCAGACCAAGAACAAGCTGGGCAACACCGAGGTACGCGGCTATGTCGACAAAGTACTGAGTGAGTACCTAGCTTATTACCTCGAAGAAAATCCTGCTATTGCTAAGGCTATGATCAATAAATCCATCATAGCCGCCCGCGCCCGCAAAGCCGCCCGCGCTGCCCGCGACAACATTATTCGCAAAGGTGCGCTAGACGGCGCCAGCCTGCCGGGCAAACTGGCCGACTGTGCCACCAAAGACCGATCACAAGCCGAGCTCTACATCGTAGAGGGTAACTCGGCCGGTGGTAGCGCAAAAGAAGGCCGCAACAGCCACTTCCAGGCTATTCTGCCGCTTCGCGGTAAAGTGCTGAACGTTGAGCGTGCCCGTTTGGACAAAATGCTGGCCAACCAAGAGATTTTGAACCTTATTAAGGCCATGGGCGTTGGTATTGCCGAGCAGTTCGACATGGAAGGCCTCCGCTACGAGCGCATCATCATCATGACCGATGCCGACGTTGACGGCTCTCACATCCGTACGCTGCTCATGACGCTGTTTTTCCGCCACATGTACCCGGTAATCGAAGGCGGCCATTTGTATGCCGCTCAGCCGCCGCTGTACTCGCTGGCGAGTGGTAAAAAGAAGCAATATGCCTACACCGACGAAGAACGCGATGAAATGATGGACAAGCTGATAGCAGAGCGCAAGGCAAAGGGCATCAAGATAGATCCGAACGAAGACCGTATCAAGCAGGCCGGCGTTACGCTGCAGCGCTACAAAGGCTTGGGCGAAATGGATGCCGACCAGCTATGGGAGACCACTATGGATCCGGCCAACCGAGTACTCGTGCAGGTGAAGGTAGAGGACGCCGAAAAAGCAGATGCTATTTTCAACAAACTGATGGGCACAGAGGTTGAATTGCGTAAGAACTTCATTCAGACCAATGCAAAATTCGTAAAAGAACTGGATATCTAGGGCAGAACTATGGCAGAAGACTTTAACCGAACTAAACTGATTGACCCCCTAAACCACTCAAAGACTATGGTGCTACGCTCCGTAGAAGAGGAGATGGAAACAAGCTATTTGCAGTATTCCATGTCCGTTATCGTTGCGCGTGCCTTGCCGGATGTCCGTGACGGCCTCAAGCCGGTGCATAGACGTATCTTATATGTCATGGATAAGACAGGCCTACGCTCGACAGGTAAGCACACCAAGAGTGCTCAGATTGTCGGTGAAGTTATGGGTAAGTATCACCCGCACGGTGACAGCGCTATCTATGAATCCATGGTCCGTCTGGCCCAACCGTTCGCCACCCGCTACATGCTGGTCGACGGTCAGGGTAACTTCGGTTCGATGGACGGAGACCCGGCTGCCGCCTATCGCTATACCGAAGCCCGCATGACCAAAGCCTCTGAGGCCATGATTGAAGACATCGATAAAGACACCGTACCGTTCCGCGATAACTTCGACGGCTCACAGCAAGAACCGGAAGTTCTGCCCGCT
>CAYQTN010000012.1:0-10323 GCA_964420445.1 uncultured Candidatus Saccharibacteria bacterium | reverse complement strand
ACGGTTCGGCGACTTGGTTGATGTGAATATTAGTTTGCAGGCGAGTCGGCTGGCCATGATGCTCCAACATGTCCATGAGCGCCAGACCGTTCATAACGGTAGCCAACATGCCCATGTAATCTGCCGTGGCGCGCTCCAATCCTTCGCCAGCCATGGTTGCGCCGCGCAAGAAGTTGCCGCCACCCACGACGATAGCCATTTCCACGCCGGTTTCGGTAGCTTTTTTGATTTCGCCCGCTAGCCAGGCAACAAATTCCGGGTCAACGCCGCCTTCGCGGCCGGCCAGTTGCTCACCGGATAGTTTTAAGAGGACTCGTTTGTATGACACTAGAAGGAGTCTAGCAGGCTGATTCAGATTCGACAATTCGCTCCCGTTAGAGCTCATCAGCACGACTGTTACTTCGTGGTTGTCGGTGAGAGAGAGCAGGGGGATGTTGTTATTCGCGCTCGCGAACCATCCGTTGCTCTCCCTCACAGGAGTTAATGGCATACCTCCGTAGGGCCAGAACGATGCATGAATGAATTCACGCAGAACCTATTCGTTCGATAGGGTCGAAGGCTGTTATTCCTCCGGGTTGTCCGTGAAGGTGAAGGTGACATCGCTGGGTTGCAGGCGCAGATCGGCCTGGTAGTCCATGATGCCCGACGTTGAAGCCGTGTAGCCCTCCCAGTACTGGGCGAACTTGGTGCCGGCGTCATCGACGCAGACGGTCCACGTGCCGGTGGATTCACCGACGTACACGCCGGTTGGTTCACCTTGGTCAACAGGGAAGTGCTGCTCCGTGCCGTCGCCCTTGATGTCGATGTACTGCTGGCTTGCGCTCAGCTGATACGTGCTCGGCACGGGTGCGCCGATTGACGGACACCAGGCGACGAGCCCGATGCCTTCCAAGTAGAACGCAGTGGTCGTGATTGCACCGTTGGCGCGAATCGACTCGATGTCGATCAGCGTCTGGCGCTCCTGCGACCAGTCGAACACGGGAATCTGCTGAGCGTTGGTCAGCCGATTAAAGCCGGTCGAAACCGACTGCTGTTCGTTGCGTGCGTTCTCGCTGCCTTGCTCGGATTCCTCCGTGTTGGGCGTGCAAGCGACACCGGCAATGACGAGTGCCCCGACGAGCGCGGCAATCTTGAAGTGTGTGTTGATCTTCATGGTCAGCAGTGCTCCAGTTCGAACTCGACGATCTGATCATCGAGGTAGTCTTCGTTGAGTCGGGGGATGATATTGCATGCCTGCACGCGCACGGCGTTACGGGCGGCCTGGTTCTCCGGGTCGATGACCTCGTAGTCCCTGATGGAACTGAGGACCTCGTCACGCCAAGCGGTCTGCGTACCGGTGTTGTTGTTGGCGATGTCGACTTGTCGTTCGACGTTCTCCTTCTTCAGCCACCAGCCGACTTGCCAACCGACGACGCCGATGGCGCCGAAGAGGAGGCAGAACCCGATCACCCAGACGGTGATCGAGCCGAAAAGGCCGCGTTGGATGCGGCGGGGGTCTTTGGTCTCAGTCCAGTGTTGAGGCACTGTCATTGTTCCTTCCTAATATTTCCCTCACGGAGGGGCGGTACTTAGTGGTTCTAAGCCGCAGACAACCGACAGGCTCGGCCTATCGGAAAACTGCGACCTAAAACACAGCAACCGCAGATGTGAAAGTACGATAACAAAGATATACTATAGCATACTTTGTTATTTTTGTCTATTATGTTTGTCTGTATGTTTATAGGGTTACGCTTTGGGCAAAAATATAGCCAACAAAAAAGCGCCTTATACTCTACGGACAAACATTCGCCTTAGTGTGCGATTGCTTATCCCTAGACATAAAGACGCTCTAGGCTTGGACAATGCTGTTTCGGTAGCCCGTAGGAACACTTGATGTCCTTGCGGTCTAGAACTGCCTTGCAGTTCCATGCTAAACACTATAGGCTATCTTTGCATGTATGTCAATAGTGTCCTATAAGATACAAATGTTGTAATCTTTTGATAGATGCTGTTGGCAAAAGCGCAAACACGGTTCAGTAGACGTTTCTAACATATGGTGTGCGTTGTCTCTGAAGCAGTTGGTGCTACAGTAGTACTCATGAAGATTTATTCGTGGAACGTAAACGGCATCCGCGCCGTCGTAAACAAGGGAACATTCCAAAAGTTTATTGCAGAGCATCAGCCCGATATCTTATGCCTGCAAGAGACCAAAGCCATGCAGGGGCAGGCCGAGATTGATATCCCGGAGTACGAAGAGTACTGGAATAGTGCCGACAAAAAGGGCTATTCGGGTACGGCTATTTTTTCAAAGCAAAAGCCCTTAAGCGTCGATTTCGGCTTGCCGTTCAAAATTGCCAAACAGTTCGGACTGAGTGATGACAGTTATGGAGACCCGAATGCCGAGGGCAGGATAGTCACGGCCGAATATGACGATTTTTATCTGGTAACGGTCTACACGCCGAACTCAAAAGACGACCTATCCCGCTTGCAACTGCGCCATAAAAACTGGGATCCGGCTTTTCTAACCTACATAAAAATTCTCGAGCAACACAAGCCGGTGGTATTTTGTGGCGATTTGAACGTTGCTCACACTGAGGACGACCTGGCGAACCCCAAACCAAACATCGGCAAACACGGCTTTACTAACGAAGAGAGAGAAGGCTTTCAGCGCTTTATTGACAGCGGTTTTGTTGATACCTTCCGCATGTTTACCGAAGGGAACGGCCACTACACCTGGTGGACGCATTGGGCCAATGCCCGCGCCCGCAATGTCGGCTGGCGGATAGATTATTTTTTGGTCTCAGAAGCTCTGAAAGACCAAGTGGTTGCGGCGGATATCCATGCCGATGTACTAGGCTCGGACCACTGTCCGGTTAGTATCGAACTATCTTGACGGCAACTCAACGCTGAAAGTCGAACCTTTGCCAAACTCGCTTTTGACTCGTATCCGGCCCCCGTGCGCCTTAGCGATAGCTTCTGCCAAACTTAAGCCGAGACCATAGCCTTCGGCTCGGGTTTTGTTGCGCGACAAATCAGCCCGGTAAAACCGTTCAAAAATATGCGGCAAGTCTACCTCGGCGATACCGATACCTTGGTCAATAACGTCAACCCGCACCTTGTTATCATGGCGGGTTGCCTTAACGGTAACATCTGACTTTTCGTGCGAGTATTTTATGGCATTGCCTAAGAGCGGCACGAATAACTCAACCAGCTGGTCGCAATCGCCGTATACCACCAATGCTGTTTTAGGCAGCTTAATGGTAATGCGCCGGGCCTTGGCCTTATCCGCTAGGCGAGCGTGGGCGCTGGATAGGATATCCGACAGCTTGTAATAATCAAAGTGCGATGTATCAATACCTTGATCGCCGCGCGCCAGCCGCAGTAGCCCGGCAGTCAGTGATTCGAGCTTGCCGACTTCTTCAAGGTTGCTTTTCAGTACCGCCTTCGCTTCGGCCGCCTCAAGCTTCTTGTCTCGCAATGCGACTTCTATCTCTGCCTTCATGGCTGTTAATGGTGTGCGCAGCTCGTGAGCGGCGTCAGACGTAAAGCGGCTTTGGGATTCCAGCGTTTCTTCAAGCGGGCGCAGGCTGCGGCGGGCCAAAATATAGCTCAGAACCCCTCCAACTGCAAGCATGCCCATATTGAGAGCCGTCAGGTTGCGCACAAGGTTGCGCTTAAACTCCGCCAGCTGGACATTGCGGATACGCTCAACTCCCTCGGGTGTGGTGAAATACAGATAGTCACGCAGCTGCGTCTGGTGGCGGCGCAGGCCAAAGCTAACCTCTCGGGTCGATTGCATATAAAAAACGACGCTAAAACCTATGCTGAGCGCCATGATGATAGCCAGGTAGGTTAGGGTTAGACGGGTACGGGCAGTTTTAGGAATCATACAGGAATTATATAGCCGAAGCCGCGTTTGGTCTGGATAAGTTCGGCGCCATGAGCACGGTCTATCTTATTACGCAGGTAGCCGACGTAGACTTCAACGGTGTTGGGCAGCACATCGTCCTCGTCACTCCAGACGTGGTCGATGAGCTCTTCTTTGCTGACAACCGAACCGGCGCGACGCAAAAGATACTCTAATAATGCGAATTCTTTGGCGGTCAACTCAATTGCTTCGTCGGCAAAATAAACTTGTTTAGTAACAGGATCAAGTGATAAGCCGCTGGCTGATATAGTCTTGCCAAGAAGGTTGCGCGGCCGACGTAGGAGGGCGTACAGCCGCGCAATCAACTCGTCAAACGAGAAGGGCTTTGCTAAATAATCATCGGCACCGCTGTTGAGGCCGGTCACCTTATTGGCAGTCGTGTCTTTAGCAGTCAGCATAAGAACAGGCGTAGTAACGCCATCGGCGCGTAAGCGTTCGCAGACCTGCTGGCCGTCGAGACTGCCTGGCAACATCCAGTCTAAGATTATGGCGTCGTATTCGGGGCTGGCGCCATAACTAAGGGCACTGTCACCGTCTTCGACCACATCGACACTGAACGTCTCAGCTTCTAGGCCTTTCTTAATGGCTTGAGCAATTTTAGGCTCGTCTTCGACTACTAGCACACGCATACTCACGTATTGTAACGTCGTAATCTGATAAAGCGCTGAGTGATTTCTTACAGTTTTTAGGCGTCTATAGGGTAAGCTGATGGCATGACCCCTGAGTATTGGCTGAAACAAACCAAAGAGGCGCCGTTGTTTCCGGATATCCTCTGGAGCCGCCCCGAGCACAAATCGGGCGCCGGCAAACTGCTTATCATCGGTGGAAACGCCATGGGCTTTTCGGCAGTGCAAGAGGCTTACAAAGAAGCTGACCGAGCAGGGGCGGGTTCAATCCGTATCGTATTGCCCGATGCACTGCGCAAGACCGTGGGGCCGCTGATGCCCGGTGAGTTCGTGCCGAGCACGCCAAGTGGCAGCCTGGCTCGAAAAGCTCTATCAGATCTGCTCGGACATGCCGAGTGGGCCGATGCGGTCCTGATAGCCGGCGACCTAGGGCGCAACAGCGAGACGGCCGTGCTGCTGGAAAGCTTCGTTACGAAATATCACGGACCACTGGTTATCACCAAAGATGCCGTCGACTACTTTTATGGCGCGCCCTTACACATTGCCGAACGGCCTAATACCGCATTGGTATTGAGCCTATCGCAATTACAAAAACTCGGGACCGCCCTTAAATTTGAAACGCCGTTTTTATTGAGTATGGGCATGCTGTTGCTCGCCCAAGCTTTGCACACACTGTCGTCGCGTTATCCGCTACATATTGTTACTAAAGAGCTCGATTCGATACTGGTCGCATCGGACACCCGAGTTAGCTCCACAAAACTTGTGGCCGACAAAGAGATATGGCGTACAGAAACTGCAGCCGCTGTGGCCGTGCTGTGGATGCAAAACCCTTCGAAACCTTTCGAAGCCATCACATCCTCGTTGGTTGTGTAAAAATAAATCCGTTCTCGTACTAGGTAGTCAAGCGACAGTGGTGGGCGAGGAGGGACTCGAACCCTCACATCCGAATGGATACAAGATTTTGAGTCTGGCGCGTCTACCAGTTCCGCCACTCGCCCTCCAGCACCGCTCGAAGCTACCTAAAAAAGATATCAGAAACAGATGAGATTATACTATAATGCCTGAGTAACAACCAGCATAAGCATGAATTTAGACCCGAGCCATCAACCCACCTTTCCACTGCCTGACGACATGTCCGGCACTGATGAAAATGCAGCTGCCGATTTAATACGCGGCAAACTGAAGACTATTTACGCCCAAGAACCTGACGCCGTCGTAGAGGCTATTGAGAGCTCACAAGAACCGGCAAAAGAGCGCAGCAAGCACCAAAAATACATGATGGGGCTCGCAACCTCGGGCAAGTCGTTTGCTCAGATTCAAACCGAGTGGCACGATTATTACTCTGGGCTTGATGACAAAGAAAAACATGAGGTTTGGCAAGAATTTTATGAATCACAGGGTCATGCGCCCGCCCAAGCTGCCGCCCAGCCACGCGTACTGGACCCATCAGCACCGGTTGTTGGCAGTGTCGAGGTTACAGAGACACCAAAGCCGAAACGAGCAGGTGGCACGCAGTCAGTCAGCGACATCAAGAGCCGCATCCGCAGCCAAGTGCAGGGAAGAAGCAAAATATCGCGCAAGCAGCACCTCAAGTCCTTGGGCTTCGGGCTAGGTATGGGCGCTGTGGTTGTCAGCTTCCTGTTATTCGGCTTTTTCAACGAACGCATCATCGCGCCGTTTATAACACCAAGCCGTACAGTCAGCTCGACCCCGCTTATTCTGGATCCGACGTCTTCAGCGGTGGGCAACGAGGATAAGCTGATCATTCCTAAGATCAACGTCGAGGTGCCAGTTATATACGACGTTGAGACTATCGAGGAATCGGCAATCCAGGCCGGGCTAGAGCGCGGTGTCGTAAATTATCCTACTACCTCCAGCCCCGGCGAGATTGGCAACGGCGCTATCTTCGGACATTCCAGCAATAATATCCTCAACCGTGGCCAGTATAAGTTTGCCTTTATCTTGTTGGGTGGGCTAGAGAAAGATGACACTTTTTTCATCGAAAAGGGCGGCATCCGTTACGTCTACAAGATATTTGATAAAAAGATTGTCTCACCGCAGGAGGTGGGCGTACTCGACGACATCCCCGGGCGTACCAGTACCATGACGCTCATCACCTGTGACCCGCCGGGCACAAACGTCAACCGTCTGGTTATTGTCGGCGAGCAAATCAGTCCGGACCCGGCCAAAAACATTGCCAGCACCGCCATTGAGACCGATGTTGAACCAGACGTACTCGCAAGCAACTCGCCGTCATTATGGTCGCGTATTTGGGGTTCTATCTTTTAGCTAGTTCGCTTCGATAACTGTGCGCGTGAGCGCTGTACGAGCCGGGTCTACCTTGGATGGCTCAATAGTAAACACATTGTCGTAATCACGGTCAAACATCGGCTCCACGGGCAGCTGCATGCTTACCAGCGTCTCTTCGTTTGAACCATCAAAGTCAATAATGTAGGATTGTCCGCTCACCACATAAATGAATCGATGGCCGTCCATCCATTTAACTTTGCGTTCTGTCGGGATGTCATGATTTAGCTTCAATCGGTACTGCCGCTGATCCTCAAGGTCGATGGTCACCAGCTGGTTGCCGCTTTGCAGAGCGATAAACTGCGTGTTAGCCGAAAATGACACGAAGCGCGGATTATCCAAGCGCAGTATGGCGCTGATAAGAAGCGGTTGCCGGATTTCCTGCTTGAGTGATGGCAACGGGTTCTCGTAAACAAACGCCATATCATCGGCTGAGGAGCCGACAACGTAATACCAGGCGCCGTCATAACGCGATACATCTAAGACATAGGCATCGCCGGCCTCTACTGTCTTAAGTGTGTAGGTCTTGTCACGCTCTAAGATTCGGAAATCGGTCTTTCCTTCAACCACGTCTTGCTGCGTGGCATACAAGATAATATCTTCGCCGTAAGATTTGTAGGCAATGACACCTGAGGCCAGCGGGGCCGATATGGTTCGGTCTTTGGTGTTGGCGGAGCGCAGAATGCCCGATGACCCCTCGAGGTAATACAGTTGATCGAAGCGCTTGTCTTTGAGAGTGACGGCGGTCGGATTAATGCCCAGTAAAGTGTTAACGTTGACTGATTCAGCCGGGTTCTCTCGGTCGAAGACTATAACCTCTTTGGCCGTGCCGTAGGTGCGCTGCAACACGATGTGGCGGTTGTCATTTGCCCACTCAATCACTTCGATGCTGGCTTCTGAAGCAGGATCACTCAGTAGACTTACCGGTATCGATACTGCCACGGCGGCTCGTTCCGGATCGTTAAGGTCGTACATATCGAACTGATAGACCTGCCCGGGGCGCTGTATTAGTACCCAACGGCGGTCGGGACTTTGAGTGATAAGTTTTGGCGCCGTTTCGTAGGAGGCAACGTCATTAATAGCCAGGTTGTTTGGTATGAGGAACGGATAGACTAGCCGCTGGATCTGACCGCCTTCTAGGTTAAATGTCCGCTCCCACACCCGATAGTCCTCCGCTTCAAGGCGTATTGTATACACTCCCGAGGGCAATACCATACGAGTATCGGTACGCGAACCTTGGCGAACGTCATTCAGATAAATTGCCGCGCCACCCGGTTTAGAATCTACGAAGACAATGCCGTTTTGGATTAAGTCACCGGTCTTGCGGTCGATATCGTAGCCATAGGCAAGGTACAGAAACAGCATGGTGCCGATTGCAATGACTATTGACATTAGTGCGTAGCCAATAAACAGCCGGCGGCGGTGGGCTTTACGGCGGCGGGGGTTTAGAAAATCCATATGGCGTTTATCAGATGTATGTGTTCGTTGATAGTCCTCATAGTTATACCATATATACCAAGGAACTGCCGAGAGATATTGCGAGTAGCCGGCAAACACAGTAAGATGAGTGGAGCATTTCATAAATGCCTATCTACACTGTATTTTTAAGGGTAACAACAAAACAGGCACGCGTGGGCACACAACAAAAAACAACCATCGACATAAACGGCAAACGCTATGACGCTCGTACGGGCAGGCTCTTGCACGACCATAAGCCGGCAGTAGCCACGCACAAACCCGAAGCCAAAAAGCCGACACGAACTGCGCTCGATATAACCCGGCCGGCGACTGCAAAACACGTACACAAGACCGCCGAACGCAGCAAGACTTTGATGCGCCATGCCGTGAAAAAACCGTCGGCCACACCCGTCCCCGAACCAAGACAGACCGCCGTCCAAGCCATGAGCGATGTTACGAAGCCGGCTGTGAAAGCTGCCGTTAATGCGGTAGCTACCTTGCACCATCATTTCGACAGCGAGCGGGTGGAACGCGCTCAAAAGATTAAGCGCAGCAGCTTAGTCAGCAAGTTCAGCGATTTCTCCAGCCCCGCAAGCGGTCACGCGGCTCATAAAAAAGTTCAACCGTTAGCAGTTCAGCCGGCGCCTGCTCACGCACCCGCCGCGCCTCCCCACTCACCATCAAGCACCATGCTTGAAAACGGCCTCAAATCAGCCCAAAGCCACACCCAACACCACAAAGCCAAGAAGACGAAATCACGACGCAGTAAATTAGTACGGGCAGGGGCAGGCGGCATGGCTGTTCTATTGATGTCAGTGTTTATCGCCTACCAGAACGTACCGAACATGTCTGTCCGCTACGCGGCAGCCAAGGCCGGTGTATCAGCGCGCCTGCCGGGTTACAGCCCATCAGGTTTCGCGCTCGACCGAAAGATTGAATATACTCCGGGCAAGATTACTATCCAGTTCGCGTCTAACAGCGATGACCGCCATTTCACCATTACGCAGCGTAGCTCTAACTGGAACAGCGACACATTGATGAGCAATTATGTCGCCACGGCCAGCGACCAAGTCCACATGCTTGAAGATAAAGGCCGCACCATCTACCTATACGGTGACTCAAACGCCACCTGGGTCAACGGCGGCATCTGGTACGAGATAGACGGCAACTCGCAACTGACCAGCAACCAGCTGATCCGCATCGCCTCATCAATGTAATTTTATGAACGGCACTTCCTGAAACTGCGACGGCTTTGGTCGTAGGCTCGGGGTGTGCCGGGAGGATATATTCATGCTGGATGCATGACTTCTCCTCCCGGAAGCCTTCATCGCAGGATCACCCTCCATCCTTGAGCCGTAGCCCGCGCTCGTCAAGCCGTTGCTTGATCTGTTGCAGGGATGCGTCACCGAAGTGAGGCAGTTCTCGGAAGAGTTCGTGCTCGGTCTTGTCGACGAGCTGGGGGATTGTCTCAATACCGGCTCGTAGCAAGATAGCGCGGACGCGGTCCGACAACTTCAGAAGCCTGATGTGCTGGATGCGCTCATCTTCCTCAGTCTGACGGGCAGCCTCTTCCATGTCCTCAAGGGCGCGAATCCTGAAACGCAGCGCGTCCAAGGCTCGCCTCTCACGGGTTTGCACTTGGCTTTGTGACAGGCCGTACTTGGCGGCGATGTCGGAGCGGTGCATGCCCGATCCCGTATACAGCCCGCGGCGATCTGCCAGAATTTCAAAGTCTTCCTTGCGGACATCGGCGGCAAGCTCACGCAAGCCATCAACACTATTGAAGCGTTTCAGGTGGGCCGCGACTTCGTCATCAGACAAGTACCGCCAGTAGCTGACAGTGTCCTTGACGAGCTGGTACAAGACCGCCGGAACGACATCGTCACGGATGACGGCCAGTTCGGGCCCTTGCTCCTCGAGCGAGGGCTTGAAGAGGAGCGCCACCGAACGGCGGAAGTCACGGTCGTCAAGGAGCCGCTGCATGAACTGCTGCGGGTCGACGCCGAGGGTCTCCAGCGATCGGAG
>CAYQTN010000011.1:217-11327 GCA_964420445.1 uncultured Candidatus Saccharibacteria bacterium | reverse complement strand
GGTCGTGCGAGCTGATTTGTCAAAGAACAGCCTGCAGCTGTCTCAAGAACGTTTCTACGCTCAAAAGCCGAGCCATCCCGCGCAGTCTGTGTGGCCGATACCACTACTGTCAAAACCGCTGCCGGCAAGTTTTGATTCTCATGAGCAAACATTGGATCAAAGCAGTAAACCACGCAAGATTAACATCGGGCAAAGCGGTTTTTACCGGACAATCTACGACACCGACTACTTACAGGCCATCATGGCAAACCTCGCTAAACTTGACCCGCTTGATCGCCTCGGACTACTGGCTGATAGTTTCGAAACCGCTAAAGCCGGATATCACCCGGCCAGCGAAAGCCTCGAGCTGCTTCGCGCTTACGCTCAAGAAGACAACGCCGCCGTCTGGGAAATCATTGCCGGTTCAGTCGGTGAACTTCGCCGGACCATGGACGACGACCGACTAAGAGATCTTATAAAGCCGTTTATCCGGTCGTTGACATCCATTCAACTGAAACGACTGGGCTGGGAGGAATCTTCGGATGACTCATACTTCGACAAACTACTACGGCCAATTGTGCTTGGCATGTCAGCGGCAGCCGACGAACCTGAGACAGTCCGTGAATGTATCAGACGATTTAAGGCCGCAAAAGGTTCAGAAGATGTTGCCGCCGATATGCGCTCGCTTGTTTATAACACCGCAGCGCGGCACGGTGACGAAAAAACGTTTCAGAAACTGCTAGATTTTCATGAGGCAACACGCTCGAGCGAAGAACGTACCACGCTATCGGCTGCTTTGACAGGTTTTGAACAACCAGAGCTTATCGACAGAGCATTGGCGCTCGTGCCAACAAAAACAGTACGCCGGCAAGACGCCATGTACTGGATTGCTTACAGCTTCATGAACCGACACGCCAAGCGGGCCACGTGGAAGTGGCTCCAAGATAATTGGGGTTGGCTCGATAAAGAGCTGGGCAGTGATTTGAGCTTCTACCGAACACCGATTTATGCTGCACGCAGCTTTAGTGATGAGGCATTCCTTGGCGAGTACGAAGCTTTCTTCAAACCGCGCATATCACCCGCGCTGGAACGCAGCATCAAGCAAGGCCAAGAAATGCTCGAGACACAAATTGCGTGGAAGCAACGCGACCTTAAGGGCATTCTCGCTTTTCTTAAGAAATAATCCGGCTACAAATCCCGCACATCAATGTTAAACGAGCCGATTTGGCCTGTTACAGCCGCCACCATCAACCGATAATCTAACTGGCTTTGATGCACTAGCATCCAGCCTTCTGCGGCCCGCTCCATGCGGCGCTGTTTGTCGGCAGTAATGTAATCAAAGCCGTCGCCAGCGCTTAGATTACTTCGGTATTTTACTTCTATGAATGCTATCCCGTCACGAGAGCGCATCACTAAATCGATTTCAGCGAACTTTGTCCGCCAGTTCTGCTCTATCAGCGTATAGCCGGTTTGAGCCAACAGTTCGGCAACCGCCTGCTCGGCTGCCTGTCCATCAGCTACTGTGCTCATAACAAGGCCTTAATCGGGGCGAATGAACGGCGGTGCAGATCACTTACCCCATATTCTTTTAACCGACGCATGTGTAGCTGGGTGCCGTAACCGACATGGCGCTCAAACTCATACACGTTGTAGCGTTCGGGTAATTCTTTCATGTAACGGTCTCGTAGCACTTTGGCGTAGATACTGGCCGCACTCACAATCGGAAACAAGGAGTCAGCACCGACAACCGTAGACGCCCGCAAGTAGCGTGATTCACAGTAGTTAACATTACCGTCCATAACGATTTTGTCCGTCTCGACGGCACCGAGAGCCTCGAGAGCTTGGCGAGTTGCCATGCGCATTGCTTCGCTTAGTCCATGTCTGTCAATTTCTGCCGGCATAACCCAACCTTCACCGATATCACAGGTTGCTGCTATCTCGTCAAACAACTTTTCTCGTTTCGTGGCACTAAGCAATTTTGAGTCTTTCAGGCCCACGGGCAAAGTGACTGATGCTCTGGCGGCTACGACAACCAATGGGCCGGCCCAGCAGCCGCGGCCGACTTCATCCACACCGATAACTTGATTATTTGTGATTTTCATGTTATTATTGTATTAATGATTTCTCCGCTATCTCGGCTGTTAGAGCATAGCTTGGCAAGTATTGACCCGCGAGTCAATCCGGATGCCTCGCCAGAAGCTTACGACCAGCGCAGTACCGATATACGAGGCCTGCGGCACCCTTTGAAGCGCCATGGCGCTATGGCAATTCACCGCTTGGTAGCAATCGCACCGCAAACCGCTTATCGAGTCCAAGACCGTCTTTTACAAAGTGGCGGCCTAGAACGTGTTGGTCACGGCTACGAAGCATTGGTCTTTCGCCGCGGTGACGAGGCGCTCAAAGTCTACCGCCGAACCACCGCAATGACTAATGCCGAGCAAGCGGCTTTCCGCGACGAACACGAACACTCGGTTGGCGTTATAGAAGATGGTTTACGGGATTTTGCCGTGCCTCATCAATTTGGCATCGGCGCTCATCCGCTCATCCCAGACCGGCCCGTTGTTACTGCCCGCCAACCGTTCGTGTGGTTCGACAGTGCAGACTCGGTGTTCACCGAAAACGGTCAAACCGTAGACCCTGCACGATTAGAATCAATTGAAATGCGACACCCCGGTACGGTAGAATCACTGGCAGCTTTCGCATGCCGGAGCCTTGATGTCTATGAATCCACTTCGTACCTGCCTGACACCTACGGCGCAGACAACCTCGTAGTTGGTGCATTGCGAGACCGCCAGCCGGCCGTGGCTCTTATCGATGCCTATCCGCACAAAGATTATGATGGCCACGACGACATTTATTCGCATATTGTCAGTCAACTCGTAGACCTGTCTGAAGCGCCGGCTAGAATATAAATCAAAAACCCTCCGGGGAAGGAGGGTTCGTAGGCTTATTTGAAACTAATAACTAGGCTTCGGTAGGTACTTCGTTCTCTGCCGGTGTTTCGGCTGGTGCTTCGGCTACCGGTGCTTCTTCGATGGTGTTTACTGCTTCTTTGTCGAATACCATACCGGTCAGACGAGCAGATTTGCCGGAACGCTGGCGCATGTAGGTAAGGTAGTTGCGGCGGACTTTGCTACGCTTGGTAACTTCAATTTTCACGACTAACGGAGAGTGTACAAGATAGGTCTTTTCTACACCGACGCCACTGGCGATGCGGCGGACAGTTATGCTGCTGGAAAGTGAGCTTTTGCGGTCAGTACGGATAACGAGGCCTTCGAACACCTGAACGCGCTCTTTGTTGCCTTCGGTGATTTTCTGGTGCACCCGAACAGTGTCGCCCGAACGTACGTCGACGACCTGATGTTTCTTCTGACTGGCCTCAAAGGCTGTAATAACTGATGACATGACCAAATAATCCTACACTATTTTGCTCTTTAAATCAACTATATCCTTATCTGTTGTCATAAAAATCTAGCCGACACACCCAAAAAGGCCGTACAATGGCTGTCATGGACATATACGAAGACTCACTCAAACTACACAAACAGTTCAAAGGAAAGATTACTACCGCACTCCGTGACATACCCGACAGCCGAGAAAAGCTCAGCCGTTATTACAGCCCCGGTGTCGGTGGTGTTGCTAAGTATACCGCCGAGCACCCCGAAGAGCTGCGCGACTACTCCTGGACAAATAACCTTGTAGCGGTCATATCTGATGGTTCAGCCGTATTAGGCCTGGGTGACATCGGTCCTTACGGCGCAATGCCAGTTATGGAAGGTAAAGCGATGCTCTTTAAGCACTTCGCTGATATCGATGCCGTACCAATAGTGCTGGACGTTCACGAACCCGAAGAAATCATCAGCGCCGTCAAGGCTATCGCTCCGTCCTTTGGTGGTATCAACCTCGAGGATATCTCTGCTCCAAAGTGCTTTGAGATTGAAGAACGCCTTAAAAAAGAACTGGATATGCCAGTTATGCACGACGACCAACACGGCACCGCTATTGTCACACTCGCCGGACTTATCAACGCCGCAAAAGTCACCGGCCGCAATCTTGACGAGACCCGTATCGTGATTGTGGGCGCCGGTGCCGCCGGCACCGCCATCATCAAGCTGTTAAACCTCTACACCAAAGCTGAACTAATAGCCGTAGACAGCAAGGGCATCATCAGCGTCAGCCGCACCGATCTAAACGAAGAGAAGCACTCACTGCTTGTCTTTACCAATCCGAATGGCCTGAACGGCTCACTGGAACACGCCTTGATGGGCGCCGATGTATTTATCGGTGTCAGTAAAGGCGGCCTTCTTAACACCGAGATGGTCCAGTCTATGGCTGATAACCCCATTATCTTTGCGATGGCAAACCCCGAACCGGAAATCACGCCTGACGAGGCCAAAGAGGCCGGCGCTGCCGTGGTCGCAACCGGACGGAGCGACTACCCAAACCAGGTTAATAACGCGCTAGCCTTCCCTGGCATCTTCCGCGGAGCACTCGATAATAAAGTGAACACTATTACCGATCAGCACAAACTGGCAGCAGCTGAGGCTATCGCCGCGCTGGTCACCGATCCGTCTGCAGATGAGATTATTCCCAGCGTCATGCACCCTGAATTAGTAAAAGCCGTCGCAGCCGTTATACAGCCCGACGCCTAGGATTATTGATCATCCGACGCCGTTCGTCTTCGTTGGTGCCACCCCAAACACCGTAGGCCTCTTCGTTTGCTAGTGCGGTATCCAGACATTCTTCACGAATAACACAGACCCGACAGATTGCCCGTGCCCGGTTCTCGCGTAGTTCGCGTTGCCGCGGCGACTCATGAAAATTACCGTAAAACGGATAGTATGAGTCTTCGCTCATGCCCGCACAGGCGGCTCCTGTTTCGTTCGGTTCTGGCAGTGGTGCTAGTTCGCTCGCCATAGGTTATCCGACAACGCGGAAGACCTCGTCGATTGTAGTTTCGCCGTTTAGCGCCTTTAATACGCCGGTCTGTTGCAAAGTCATCATACCGCCGGCTATAGCCGCGGCTTCGATATCCTGCGTGGTTACCTCTCTGGCAGCTTTGCGCAATATGACCTGAATCTCGGGTGACATCTGCATAAACTCACGGATTGCGAACTGACCGGTAAAACCAAACGGATATTGTTCTGACGAGCCTGGATTATAGAGCGTGATTTTCTCTAGGTTCGGCCGCTCTACAGACTGGGGCAACGTCTCGACAACTTTTCGGATAAACTGTTTCACATTCTCGTCAGGCTCATAGGCCTGCTTAGTCGCGTCGTCGAGCTTAAGCACCAACCGTTGCTACGTAATGAGACGAATGGAGTTAATAAACAACGGGTTCTCGCCGATAGCATCGAGCATCCTCGTCAGCGCAGCGGCCGCTGAGCTAGCGTGATAGGTGCTGAGCACCAAGTGGCCGGTGAGCGACGATTGTAAAGCGGTACGGGCGGTATCCAAATCGCGAATCTCTCCAACCATGATGACATCAGGGTCAAGTCGCAAAACGGCTCGTAACTTGCCCGCAAAGCCCTCTTTTTCCTTGCGCGAATCTACCGGTATCTGGGTCACACCCTCTATAACGTACTCCACTGGGTCTTCTAGCGTGATGATTTTGCGTTCGGGGTTATTAAGCTCGTTCAGCATGCTATAGAGCGTAGTGGTTTTACCCGAGCCTGTCGGGCCAACAATCAGCACCAGCCCCGAGGGGTGGGATAAGATGTCATTCACAACGGCCTGCTCGTGCTGGTTCAGGCCAAGCCGTTCGAGTTTCAGAAACTCGGGTTTGAAATTGAATAGCCTAAGCACCGCGTCTTGGCCATGAACGGTCGGTACGGTTTCGACGCGTAAGTTGACGGTTACCTCTGAATTGTCGGCCAGCCGGTAGGTGCGTTCAATGTGGCCGGTTTGGGCATCGTCCGCAACGGTCGAAATATTAGCGGCGCTCGCAAGCGAGCCGAGCAACAGCCGGTACTTATCTGGCGTTAACTCTGCTACCGGGTGCAAAACACCATCGACACGAAAACGGATACGTATAAGCTGTTTGCTTGTTTCAAGATGCAAATCCGATGCCTTCAACTGATAGGCCTGTTTTACCAAATAGGCGAGCATGTCATCGGGCCGGACCTGGTTGAGCGTTGCAGAGATTGATTCTACCTGCGCCTGCTCCTCGACTAAGCCGCCCTCGGTCGGCTTTATCTCTATATCGTCGTACTTTACTTCCTTGGGCGGGTCGTAAAGCTTCATGTAGTCGCTGTAACTGGAATCAGAGATAAGTACAAAATTTGAGCGATAGTCTGGGAAACGGGCGGTTATCTGCCTCATCGTTTGCTGAGAGGTGGTGTTCGTGACCCCGAAGGTCACATTGTTCTGATCGGCCGACAGTGGAATCACTTTCAAGCTATAGAGTTCCGGTATCGATAGGAATTGAACGTAGAGCTGTTTATTGGCTATCTGCGTCGTATCAACATAAGGCAACCCTAAGATTTGGGCGCGGCGCTGCGTGTTGGTCTCTTCTTCCCTCCGGGCGTCTTGCGTCATATACCTCTTATTAAACCATAAGCGGTGGCACCATAGGAAGGCCGTTGATTCGACCCGTTCACAAAAACTATCTATACTTTGCTCATGGAACGGGAATTGTACGTCATAGCTCACAATCTGCGCAGCACCCATAATGTTGGCTCTTTGCTGCGTACCGCTGAAGGCTTGGGCGTTCGTACCGTGTTTCTGACCGGTTACACGCCGTACCCGAAACTCGCCCAAGACACTCGCTTGCCACATCTAGCCGATAAGGTAGACGCCCGTATCCGAAAAACTGCCCTCGGCGCCGAATCCCTGCAGGCTTTTGAGTATCATGAATCACTCGAAGAGGTGTTACGCACGCTAGAGTCTCGGGGTGTTACTGTTGCGGCTTTAGAGCTCACGCCCGAAGCAATTAGCTTGGCGGAGTTTCAGCCTCCTGACAAAATAGCCTTATTACTCGGCTCTGAAGTAGAAGGAATTGATAAAAACCTACTAGAACGGGTGCCCTTGCACCTAAGAATACCCATGTATGGCAAGAAGGAATCGTTCAATGTCGTACAGGCGGCAGCCATGGCACTCTATGGGCTAAGGTTTTCCTGAAGAGAATAACCCACTACCAACCCGCATTAGGTTGCGGTATACTGCTTATGTACAAAGTCAAATATCAAAAACATGAAAAAAGCCGTAAAAAAGACTCGCAAAACAACACCTAAGCGCCGCAACCAACCAACTCCGGCGTGGCGAGGGGCGATGAATCGTGCCCGCTACTTGCCGGCCATTGTTATCGCCGTCTTTGCCACCTATTTGTCATGGCAACCGCAGTTGCAGCAAATACAGACGGGTGGCGTGCTGGCTTATGCTACCAATACCAGCCCGTCCGGGTTACTGAGTGCCACCAACACACAGCGCAGCAATAACGGAGCATCGGCGCTATCTTCAAACAGCAAATTGGCTTCTGCGGCACAATCAAAGGCTCAAGACATGGTTGCCCGCAACTACTGGTCGCATGTAACACCGGATGGCAAACAGCCGTGGGTCTTTATTAATAACGCCGGCTACAGCTATGTGTCGGCGGGCGAGAACCTGGCATACGGCTTTTTATCAAGCGGCGATACGGTCACTGGTTGGATGAACAGCGCGTCACATAAAGCAAATCTGCTCAGCACATCATTCACAGAGGTAGGATTCGGCATTGCTAACAGCTCGAATTTCATCGGCGAAGGCCCGCAGACCATTGTTGTTGCTATGTATGGGAGTCCGCAGGTAGCAGGCGTAGCGACGACAGCACCGGCGTCATCACCTCCTGCACCCAAGCCGGCTGCAACACCCGCACCTACCCCAACACCTGAGCCTGAACCGGTCGTACTCGTTGAAGAAAAGGAAGAAATTGTTGAAGAGCCGATTGCCGTCGCCAATACCCAGTCAGAGCCAACCACGACAGCGCGGGCAAGCCAAAGCAACGTCAGCCGTATTCAGCTCATTACTTCCGGTGCTGCTGTTTGGAGTGCTAGCGCCGTTATACTGGCCGTGTTAGCAACTGGAGTTCTGTGGATAATGCACCACGGCCGCAAGGTTCGGCACTTCTTCAGAAGCGGCGAGTACTTCATTGCCCATCATCTATACATAGACCTAACGGTGCTGTCGGTCATATTCCTCGGATTCGTACTGCTTTCGAGCACCGGTGCGGTACGTTAAAACTACTGTACAACGACGTGGCTGTCGCCAACTACTTCACGAAGCTTCCCTAATACGGCGTCATCAGAAAGCACCCCTCCGGGTAGTTTTATAATTTGCTTCTTTTCTGCAGGCCCCAATACCAATACCACATCAGTCGGGCCGGCATGTGAATCAATAACGGATTTGAGTGTTACCAGCTGCTCGGCGTCTTTGCTGTCTTGCAGCCGAATATAACTCCGAGGCTGCTTGTTCTGGGCGGGCGGTTTGGGCGGCTGCGCTTTTGCCTGCTTCGAGACTCCCGGTATTTTCATACGCTTACCCGTCGGTTGATAAGCCGTAGCTTGGGCGATGGTTATTTCGCGGGCTTCATCTACAAGCAACTTCATTTCGGTCAATCGTTCGCCGGTTAGGCGGTCCTTGGCATTTACTTTGCCTCGTACCAATACCACCCGATCGCGCTCCCAGATTCCCGCTGTCTGCTGGTACGCCCCGGGGAATAATATGGCTTCGATATCACCCTGCATATCTGTCATTTTGACGAAGGCCATCTTTTGGCCGTTTTTCGTGGTAATCTCGCGGATTTCAGTGATTGCTCCGCCAATGACAGCTGTCTTGCCGTCCATTTCAGGCCGCAATTCGCTTATCGGCACCGCCAGCTCAGCTAAGTATTCTTCATACGCCTTGAGCGGATGCTCTGACAGGTATAGCCCCAGCAAATCCCGCTCCCACTTAAGCTGTTCTTGTTTGTCATACTCGATTCCGCCCTTTTCCAGCACTATTTGTGGTTGGATGTGCGAGTTGTCACCAACTACGTCACCAAACAAACCTACCTGCCCAGCTGCCTGCTCTTTTTGAATACGTGTCGCAAACGCCAAGAGGTTATCGATGTGGTGCAGCAACTGGCTGCGGGTCGAACCAAACCTGTCGAACGCGCCGGATTTGATAAGACTTTCGAGTGCCTTCTTGTTCACAACTCGAGGGTTAATACGCGCAAAGAAGTCTTCCAGCTTGTCGAACGAGCCGCCTTCTCGGGCCCGCAAGATTTCTTCTACCGCGCCCGTGCCGACATTCTTGACGGCATTCATACCAAAGCGCACAGGGTCATGCAGCGGATCGCCCTTTGGCACCACCGCGAACTCCACAAACGATTCGTTGACATCAGGCGGCAACACATCTATGCCAACGTGCTTGCACTCGGTAATTTCTATACTGAGCCGGTCTGTGTCGTCGTAATCACTGGTCATCAGAGCAGCCATAAAGGCCGATGGGTAATGGGCTTTAAGATATGCAGTCTGATAGGCGATGAGCGCATAACAGGCAGCGTGTGACTTGTTGAAACAATAAGCCGCAAAGTCTTCCAGCTGTTTCCAGAACCGTTCCATCATAGCCGGGTCGGCATCGGAAACCTTAACCGCGCCGTCTATAAAGTCTTTCTTGAGCTTCTTCATGACTTCGACTTGTTTCTTGCCGATCGCTTTTCTGAGCGTATCGGCTTGACCGCCGGTAAAACCGCACATTTCTTTGCTGATTTGCATCACTTGCTCTTGGTAAACGATGACCCCGTAGGTGTTTTTGAGCGATGGTTCAGTTGCCGGATGCACGTATTCGATAGCGCGTTCACCGTTCTTGCGGGCAATGAAGTCATCAATCCACTGCATCGGGCCGGGCCGATACAGCGCCACCATGGCCACAATGTCGTCAAATACTGTCGGTTTTAGTTCTTTCAAGTACCGTTTCATGCCCGCCGCTTCCAGCTGGAAGACACCGGTCGTATCGCCACGCTGGAATAGCTCGTACGTCTCTTTATCGTCAAGCGGGATGGTGTTGATGTCTATCTCAGTGCCGTACACCTTCTTGATGATTCGAAGCGCGTTTTTGATAATGGTCAGGTTAGACAGGCCCAAAAAGTCCATTTTAAGTAGCCCGAGGTCCTCAATCGGCCCCATAGAATACTGTGTCGTCACGACACCTTTTTGAGCCATCTCTAAAGGAGCGAATTTCACGATATCATCGGGGGCAATCACCACGCCGGCCGCGTGCACGCCGTGGCTACGGATAGTGCCTTCGAGTTTTGTTGCCAGATCAAACACTTTGGCCGACTGCTCGTTGGTGTCGTTCTCCTGCTTGAGTTCGGCGTTTTCGACAATTGAAACTTTCAATGGGATATGCCTGCCTTGCACCGGTGGTGGAATCATCTTGGCCAGGCGGTCAGCCTCTGCGTACGGTACTTGTAATACTCTGGCAACGTCTCGAACGGCATTGCGTGCGGCCATGCGCCCAAATGTCACGATATTAGCTACCCTGTCCGCCCCATATTTATCGACGCAATACCGGATAACCTCGTCACGGCGAGTATCTTGAATATCGATATCGATATCCGGCATGCTAATACGATCAGGGTTCAAGAAACGCTCAAACAGCAAATCGTACTTAATCGGGTCAAGCTCGGTTATACGTAGCGCGAAGGCCACAATTGAGCCGGCTGCTGAGCCGCGCCCCGGCCCAAACACAATACCTTGATTCTTACCCCAATTTATGAAGTCCCATATGATGAGAAAATATCCGTTGAAGCCCATCTTATCAATGACTCCAAGTTCGTATTCGGTACGCTGTAGGATGTCTTCGCTTATGGCCGCCTTAGCTTCTTCTGTGGAAAGTTTGGCAGCTTTCGTCTCTTCAACGCCGCCGTAACGCCACGCCACTCCTTGATAAACGAGCTTGTGCAGATATGTCTTTTCGTTCTCGCCTTTTGGTACCGGAAAATTAGGAATCAATATCTTGCCGAGATCAAGCGTCACCTCGCACCTATCGGCAATTGCCCGTGTATTTCGGATAACCTCAGGGTGGTCTTTACCCCAACGCTCAATGAGTTCGTTCGGATCGGTAACGTGCAGCTCCATCGATGCTAAGCTCATGCGGTTTTCGTCACTAAGGA